>NZ_JBMERN010000049.1:0-27478 GCF_049310965.1 Loktanella sp. DJP18
CAGAAGGCCGCTTGATCCGTCAGACGGTCATACCAATGCAAAAGGGCCAACGAAAGTCGGTCCTTTTGCGTTCGGAGTCCTGCCTGCCGGACGTCAGCTGTAGGATTAGTAGTCGTGGCCGGCATCGCGGTCCATATACCGGCACTTGTTCAGCACAATGCCCAACACATTGGTCTGAGTCGCCAGTTCACGTTCGCAGGTATCGATCTCGCGCAGGGTGCAGGAACCGGCGGCGACAACCAGCAGCGCGCAGTCGACCTGCCCTATGAAAGCCATCGCATCGTCATTGGTCAGCATCGGTGGCAGATCGAACAGGGTCAGCGTGGGATCGAACTTGGCCTCGATTTCGGCAAGCGCAATGCCGACGGACGGACGTTGCAACAATTCCGCCGAATTGCGGATCGGGGTCTGGTTCAGCCCCAGCGCCACGTTCGGCCGGGGCCGGATCGCTTGGTCAGCGAAATCCGCGTCGCCCTGCAGGACGCTGGCAAAGCTCCGGCTGCCACTCAGCCCCAAAGTGCGGGCCAGCGACGGCCGGCGCATGTCGATTTCATTCACCACAAAGCGCAGATCGGTCTGCCGGGCCAGGCTGAAGGCCAAGTTTAGCACAACCGTGCTTTTGCCGCAGGCCGATGTGGGCGACGTGATCGCCAGCCGCCGCCAGCCGTTCGCGCGCATCTCTTGCATCACCCGGGTGCGCAGTTTGTCGAACTGCGCCATCCCCTCTGCCGTTTCGGCCGCCGTCACGATGCGGTGCCGCTTGAGCAGCTTGGCCGGCGGCGCAAACGTCGCTAGCTTTTTCCAGGCCTCGGTAACGGCTGCCGCGGCTGCTGCGGCGGGAGCGACCGGTGCCGTGGTCGCCTGCGCCTGCGATGGCGGGCCGGCGACATCCTGATCGGTCCTGGCGGCACGCGCCTTGGCGATCGCGCTCTGGATCTTTTCCATGACGGGTGTCCTCGTTAAAGGCCGAGACGGCGCTGGACCGCCTCGAGAAGGGGTTCCAGGGGCCGGACATAGGTATCGACATACCAGAGCACCGCAGGCACCGCCAGCAGCAAGACCAGACAGACGCCTAGCACGATCAACCAGCGGCGCCAGATCTGCTGACGGGTGCGCAGGTAGGGCACCGTGACCAGCGGCGTAATGTCGAGCCCGCCGATCAGATCGGCCGGGCGGCGGATCGCGGTGTTCAGAAGTTCGAGCAGGATGATGAACCCAAACCCCATGCCGAGGCCGCTGGCGAAGCCCATCGCGGCCAGCTTCTTGCGGTTCGGGCTGGTGGGTTCGGAGGGCGGCACGGCCTGTTCCAGCACGGTGATGCGCTGGCCCTTGGACAGGCTTTCGATGACATCGCCGGTTTCGGCCTGGGCCTTGTTCGCCACCGCCTGGTCGTAGCGGGTGCGCAGGTTGTCGTAGTTGCGCTGTAGCGTGCCTAGTGTCACGGCATTCGCGGGTGTCGCCGCGATGGACGCATCCAGCGCATCCAGCACTGCCTGGATCTGTTCCTTCTGGCCCGTAATGAACTCGAGCTGGCCGTCGATATCCGCCAACTGCAGCTCGTAGGCCGTCATCGGCTGACCGTCGGGGTTGTTCAGTGCGCCGTCGGCCGCCACGGTCTGTTCCAGCGCGTCGATCTGCCGGCGTAGCACCGCGACACGGGGGTTGTCCAGCGACAGCACGGCGACCGACGTGGCGTATTGATCCTGGAGCTCGCGCAGCCGCTGCGCCTCGGGCGTCATCGCCTGCGGCTGGGTCAGTGGTTCGATATTGCCGTTCTGTTCATAGAGCGCAACCAGCCGGTCGCGCCGGTCACGCAGGGCGTTTTCATCCCGCTGCTGTTCCAGCAACCGCTCCTGCGCCGCCGACTGCTGCGTGCGGCGGAACTCGAGGCTTTCCGGCAGCGCGTCCTGGTTGGCTTCCTGGAACTGCAGCAGCTGGCCGTTCAACTGGGTCAGGTCCTGTTCCAGCTGGTTGACCTGCTGGGTGAAAAAATCCAGCGTCTGCCCGGAGACCCCCGTCCGCATGGAGACGTTTTCCTGCAGCATCAGTTGCACGACATCGTTGGCCACGTTGGCGGCCAGCGCCGGGGTCGGACCGCTGAACGAGACCGAAACGATGGTCGCCTGGGTCTGACCCCGGATGGCACTCCCGCCTTGGGTCACGATATCGATGCGCTGGCGCATGTCGGTTACGATGTCGTCCGGCGTCATCGGCGTGTCGGGCGTCCCTGCGCCTTGGTAGATGCCCAGACGGTTGGCCATCTCAAGCAGGGTGTCCCGGGTCAGGATCCGCTGTTCGATGATCTGCAGCTGTTCGGTGGCATCGGTGCGCACGGTCGATGACGCCATCTCGTCGGGAATCTGTTCTGATTCCACGACCAGCCGGGCCTGCGCCTCGTAGATGGCGGGCGAAATGATCGCCACGGTCACGCCAAGCGCGGTGCCAGTCGTCAGCAAAAGCAGGAAATAGGGCAGCCTGCGCCAGAAGATGGCCAGATAGAATCTCAGATCCGTCATTGCGGCGCACTCTTTCCTTGCGATTCGTGAAAGACGGCATCGATATCAGTCTCGGCACCACCCCCGAAAAACACCCCGTCTCCCAAAACCTGATGAACCGTGGTACCAGTCACCTTAAGCTGATCATCGGTATAGGCGTAAAGCAGCGACAGATCACATAGCTGGTTGATCAAGCGCGGCACGCCTGCGGTGGCGGCGTGGATCATCTCGATCGCCGCGGTCGTGAAGATCCGGTCGGTCGTGCCGGCGACCCCCAGCCGGCGTTCGATGTAGGCCTGCATGGAATCCAGATCCAGGCGCGGCAGATGAAAGCTCGACGCCACCCGCTGCGCGAATTGCGACAGACCAGGCTGGCGAACCAGGTCGCGCAGTTCGGGCTGACCCACCAGCACCAGTTGCAGCAGCTCGTCCTTGCCCGAGTTGATGTTGGTGAACATCCGCAGTTCCTCAAGCGACTCGCGGGTCAGGTTCTGCGCCTCGTCGAAGATCAGCACGACCCGGCGGCCGGCGGCGTATTCGGCGATCAGGAACCGTTCGAACTGGCTGAACAGCGCCACGTAGGTATCGTCGCCCGCGACCGGCTGGTCCAGCGCCTGCAGCACCCAGCGCAGCAGCTCGCCCCGGTCGCCGTGGGCGTTCGAGATCAGCCCGATCGTCAGATCCGCCGCCACGTTGTCCAGCAGGTGGCGCAGCAAGGTTGTCTTGCCAGCCCCCACCTCTCCGGTGATCAGGGTGATCGGCGCGCGGGTCAGCAGGCCGTATTCCAGCATCGTGTAGGCACGCATGTGGGCCTTGGACCAGAACAGGAACTCGGGGTCGGGCAACAGCGAGAACGGTCGCTGATGCAGCCCGAAGTGCGCCAGGTAGATATCCATTGTCGTGGCCATGTTCATCGCGTTCCGTCTGCCCTGCGGCCCTGCTTTGTCTATGGCTGCAAAATCAGGCGGATGTTCGACATCTGTCGCAGCGTCGTGGCTCTACCCTATGCGTTGCGATGAATCCAGACGCATCGCCGACTCAGCCCCTACCGGAGGGTAGAAGCGCGTGTCGCAAGGTAAAAGCAGTGGCATGCAGGGCCAACCCGGTTTCAACGGCATTTATTCCTGCCCGGCGACAATCCGCCAGATACTAACCCTTTGTTTTCAAAAACGCTTAAGTTTAGGGATTCCGTCTTATTTGGCCCCAAGGTCCTGTGATTTAGGGCAGATATTAGATACAATAACGACATTAATTGATTCTATTTAGTAATGACGATGTGGGATGCGGGCGGATCGCACTAGATCGTCAACGAAAAGAGTAATAGTAGTTCAGATAGCGATGGGTTCGTGATTTTATGGCAACACATTTTCGGAATCTGTCGTCCGAAGAAGCTTCCGCCGAGGTCGACGGCCGTCTCGTATTGGTTTCCACGATCGTAGTGCGTCGTCCCTATCTCAGTTTCGCCAAGCGGGTGATCGACATCGTGGCGATCATGCTATCGTCGCCCTTCGTGGTGCCGCTTGTCCTGCTTCTGGCGCTGTGCGTGGTGCTGGATGGCGGCAAACCCTTCTTTACCCAGGATCGACTGGGGCGGAACGGCCGAGTCTATCGCATCTGGAAGTTGCGCACGATGGTCAGCGACGCCGAGGCCCGCCTGCAAGGCTATCTGGACCACAACCCAGACGCCAAGACCGAATGGGATTCGCTGCAAAAGCTCAAATGCGATCCCCGGATCACCACGTTCGGTCGCCTGCTGCGCAAGTCGTCGCTGGACGAGCTGCCGCAGCTGTGGAACGTGCTGATTGGCGATATGAGTCTGGTCGGACCGCGCCCGATGATGTGCGACCAACGTGTGATGTATCCCGGCACCGCCTATTTCGACCTGCGCCCCGGGATCACCGGCTACTGGCAGATTTCGGCCCGCAACGAAGGCACGTTCAGCGAACGGGCCTATTTCGACACGCTCTACGCACACGACGTGTCGCTGCTGACCGATCTGCGGATTCTGGTCGCAACGGTGCGTGTCGTGATACGCGGCACCGGATACTGACCGCAACCGACATGTGAAGTCGGCCCCCCGCCCTTTTGCTTTGCCCCGCGCGTCGGGCATGACATGAGAGAGCCTATCGGACGTTCGTTGATCAGGAAAATCCACTATGCTGTCATTTCGCCATCTCACGCTTTGCGTCCTGTTGATCTTCGGGACGGTCGGCTTGGCCGGCTGCAAGAACGATGCCGAACGGGCGGCAGACTATTTCCAGTCAGCGCAGGCGCTGCTGGCCAGCGGCGATGTTGAGAGGGCCAAGGTCGAACTGCGCAACGTCTTCGAAAACGACGCCTTCCACGAACCGGCCAGGCGTACCCTCGCGCAGCTTCTGCTGGACGACGGCGACCTGGCCGGGGCCTACCAGCAGTATCGCTATATCGCCGAGGCGCAGCCGGACCTGGCCGACGTGCGCCTGACCATGGCCGAACTGGCGCTTAAGCTGGGCGACCTGACCGAGGCCCGGACCCATTTCGCCGCCGCCGATGCAATCGTGCCGGACGATCCGCGTGCCCGCGTGCTCAAGGCGGCCTTCGACTATCAGAATGCGGCCGACAGCGGCGACAGCGCCGCCATGTCGACGGCGGCGGACAAGGCCGGGATCCTGTTGGCCGAACTGCCCGATAACGAGATCGCGCAACGCGTCGTGATCGACAGCCTGCTACAAAGCGGCGATCCCCAGGCAGCCCTGCCCGAAATCGAAAAGGCGCTGACGCTGACGCCCGACGACTATCAGCTGAACCTGCTCAAGCTGCGCCTGCTGAATGATGCCGACAACATAGCCGGCACCGGCGCACAGCTGCAGACCATGGTCGAACTGTTCCCCGACAACGAGGAACTGGCCGGCGACCTGATCCGCTGGTATATGTCCCAGAACGACACGGCGGGGGCGGAATCCTTTCTGCGCGACTTGGCCGGGGACGACACCGGCCCGATCGACGGGCATCTGTCCGTGGTGCAGTTCCTGCAGGTGACGCAGGGCGACGCCGCCGCCCGGGCCGAACTGGACCGGCTGGCCACCGCCAATGCGGATGCCGACAACGCCGACATCTACCGGGCGCTGGCCGCAGTCATCGACTTCGGCCAGGGCCAGAAAGACGGTGCCATCGCCACACTGGAAGGGATCCTGGCCGACGCGACGGCGTCCGACCAGACCAGCCGGATCCGCATGATGCTGTCGCAGATGCTGGCCGAAACCGGCAACATCGTCGGCGCGCGTGCGCAGATCGAACAGGTGCTGGCCGCCGACCCCACCAATGTCGCGGCGCTCAAGATGCGGGCGGCCGGGGCGATCCGCGACGACGATCCGACGGCCGCGCTGGTCGATCTGCGCGCCGCCGTCGATCAGAGTCCGCAGGACGCTGAGATCATGACCCTGATGGCCGACGCTTATATACGCGACGGCAACAAGGATCTGGCAGGCGAACGGCTGGCGCAGGCGGTTAACGTATCGAAGTCGGCGGCACCGGAATCGCTGCGCTACGCCCGCTTCCTCCTGCAGGACGGCCGCAATGCCGCCGCGCTCAACGTGCTGGCAGATGCCCGCACCGCCAACCCCGGCAATGTCGAGATCCTGTCCCTGCTAGGCGAACGGCTGCTGGCCCAGGAAAGCTGGGTGCAGGTGCAACGGGTCATCGGTGATCTGAACGAGGCCGGTACCCCCGCCGCGACCGAAGCCGCCAAGACCCTGCAGACCGCCCTGCTGGTCGCGCAGAACCGGCTGGAAGAAGGCGTGGACTTTCTGCAGGGCGCGATCACCGGGGGCGATGCCGACACCCGTACCGTGCTGCAGATGATCCAGCTTCAGCTGCGCGCGGGCGACATATCCGAGGCCCGCCGCGTGCTCGACAGCGCGCTGGCCGCGACCCCGGATGACGATGCGCTCAAGCTGCTGGATGCAAACCTCAAGGCTGCCGAAGGGAATGTCGCGGGGGCAGAAGATGGCCTGCGCGACGCCATCGCCCGCTTGCCCGAGGCCGAGGCACCGGTGCAGATGCTCTACAACCTGCTGCGCGGCCAGGATCGGACCGCCGACGCCAGCGACGTGCTGACCGCGGCGCTGGACCGGATGCCGCAGGCTGGCACGCTGGCCGTGATGCGCGCGGGCGAGCTTGAGACCGCGGGCGACATCGAGGGCGCAATCGCGATCTACGACGATCTCTATGCCCGCAACAGCGGCAACGTGATCGTCGCCAACAATCTGGCCAGCCTGATCGCGACCCACCGTGACGATCCGGAAAGCCTGGCCCGGGCCGAGGCGATCGCGCGCCGCCTGCGCAGCACAGACGTGCCGGCCTTCCAGGACACCTACGGCTGGATCGCCTACCGGCAGGACAACCTCGACGAGGCGCTGACCTATCTCGAATCCGCCGCCGCCGGTCTGCCGGACGATCCGCTGGTGCAGTTTCACTTGGGGATGGTCTATGTGGCACTGGATCGTCCCGCGGATGCCCGGCCGGTGCTGACGCGCGCGCTGGAAATCGCGGGCGACAGCACCCTGCCTCAGTTCGCCACCGCGCGCGAAACGCTTGCAGGCCTGCCGGCGGCCACCCCCGAAGCGGGGACCGACGCCGCGGTCGGCACCGGATCCGACAATTGATCTGTGGCCCCAAGGGCACTAGATGGCCGCCCGTTACGAATTGCCGTTCCTGCGGGCGGTGTGGCGCGCTAGGATGCAGCCTAGCGCCTGCGAGGCGCTCCACTCTCGTGTCAAAGGTTTCGCGATGACCCTGCTTCGTTTTCTTTTTATCACCCTCGCCGCGTTGACCTTCGGTGCCGCAACCACGGCGCAGGCGCAGGACGCCTATCGGCTCAAGGCCGGCGACATGTTGCGCATCGAGGTGGTCGAGGATCCGACCCTGAACCGTGTCGTGCTCGTGGCGCCTGATGGCCGCATCTCGCTGCCGGGGGCCGGATCGGTACAGGCTGGTGGCCGGACGGTCGATCAGGTCATGTCGTCACTGGCGACCCAACTGGGGCCGAACTTCGCCAATCCGCCCACCGTCTTCGTCGGGCTCGATTCGCTGGCACCCCGCATTCCCGCGACCCCGCGCCAGCCGGTGCCCGACCCGGTGATCAAGGTGTTCGTGCTGGGCGAGGCGGCCAATGCCGGGGTGATTGAACTAGAACCGGGGACGACCCTGCTGCAGGCTTTCGCGTCCTTCGGCGGTTTCACGAATTTCGCCGCCACCCGCCGCATCCAGCTGCGCCGGGGCGATACCATCTACGAAATCGACTACGATTTGATCGTGGCCGGACTAAGCCCCAACGGCAACGTGACCATGGCCGAAGGCGATGTGATCGTCATCCCGCAACGCCGCCTGTTCGAATAAGATCGCTGGGGTGGAACGCCTGATGGCGCGTACCGTGATCGGATTCGGCACTGCGGCCCTGGCTGTGGCCCTGGCGGCGCCACTGGCAGCCCAGGAAGCGCAGGACGGCGGCATGCAGCTGACCTTTGGGATCAGCCAGAACCTCGGCATCGGCCGCAACCCTAATCTCGATCCCGGCGGCTCTGACATCTCGCCGGTGGCGACGACCAACCTGTCGCTGGGCTACCTGACGCAGACCCGGAACCAGCGGCTGGCCATCGACCTGCAGGGCGGGTTGCAACTGGACGACGCGGGGGCCGAGCTGGCGGCACCGCGGCTGTCCCTAGGCTATGCCCGCACCGCGGCGGATGCCGACCTGACGATCAGCGGTGCGGTGCAGCGGACCCGTGTCGACAGCCTGCGCAGCCTGGCCGATTTCACCACCGCGGACGGCACCGTCATCCTGCCAGCCGATCTCGACACGCTGACGCTGGACGGCAACCGCACGACTGCACAGATCGGGGCGCAGGTGACCTGGGGGAAGACGGATCCCGCCGGCTACCGGCTGGGCGCCAGCCTGGCCAGCGTTACCTACGACGGCCAGGCCGCCACCGTCGAGCCGGATAGCCAGACGCTCAGCCTCGACGGCGGTGTGCGGCTGGACATCACGCCGGTCTTGCGGGCCGACCTGGGCCTGCGCTATGCGATCTACGACGAAGACGGCAGCCCACGCACCGATCGGGTGGGCGGCACGCTGGGGCTGGCCTTCGACCGGCCGGTCGGCGCGCTTTCGGCCAGCCTGAGCGCCGACGAGACCGATGACGGCACCCGGTTCGGCCTGCAGCTGGGCCGGACATTTGCCCTGCCCGGCACGGCGCTGACGCTTGGCGCGGGCGTCAGTTTCGCCCCCGGCGGGGGCACCGATCTTACCGGCCAGCTCAGCTATCGGTATGCGCTGCCGACCGGGCAGATCGATCTGTCTGCCAGCCGCGGCTATGCCACCGCCACCGACGGCACGGAACGGCGCCTGACCACCGCGCAGGCCAGCTATGGCCAACAGTTGACGCCGCTGTCGTCGCTGCAGATCGGCTTCGGCTATGCCGAAACCCGCGACGATACCGGCGACACGGCCCGCACCGCCAGCCTGTCTGCCTCGCAGTCGTTCCAACTGACGCCGGACTGGGCGCTGTCGGCGGGCGTGCGCAGTGAACTGCGCGATGAAACCGGGGTGGCCCGCGCACACAGCGAGACCGGGTTTCTGTCGATCGGACGCACCTTCACCTACCGGCCATGACCGACCAGCCCCCCGCGCCGGCCGATCCCCAGCCTCTGCCGCGGCGGCGGCTGGGGCCTGCCCTGTGGAGGTTTCCGCTGGCGGTGGCGGGCGTGCTGGCGCTGATCGTCGTGATCGAACTGGTGCTGCAGGCCAGCGACCGCGGCTGGATCGGCACGCTGCGCTGGCGGTCTCTGGCCTATCAGTACGGGGCCTTCTGGCCGGGCCTGCTGGGCAACTGGACCCCGAACTTCGCTGCCCAGTCCTTGACCATGTTCGCGACCTACGCGCTGCTGCATGCCGACATGGGTCACATGGCCGGCAATGCGCTGACCATCGTCGGGCTGGGGCAGATCGCCTGCCAGCGGGCCGGCCAGCGCGGATTCCTGATCATCTACGCGACATCAGCCGTCGGTGGCGCGCTGTGCTTCGCCCTGCTCAGCCGGTCGCCGCAGCCGATGGTCGGTGCGTCCGGCGCCCTGTTCGGCCTGGCCGGGGCCTGGACCTGGTGGCTCTGGCGCGACTGCGCGCTGCTGCGGCACGGCGGACTGCAGGTCCTTGGCGTCATCGTCTTGCTGGTCGTGCTGAACCTCGTCGTCTGGATAAGCCTGGACGGGCTGCTGGCCTGGCAGACGCACTTGGGCGGTTTTCTGGCCGGCGCGGCGACCGCCTGGGCCCTGCCCGACCGCTTGGCACCGGCCGGGGCACAGAACCGCCGGATTTAGGCAATGTTCATCGCCGGCCTGTATGACGCGCCATGGCACGTCGCTGGCACATCTTGCATCGAGGACCCGGTATTGATCCTGTGGCTGGGCATCGGGTTCCTGACGGGCCTGACGGGGACGGTCTGACGCTGATCTGAGGTCAAGGCCCGCTGGCGGCGCTGCTGGCCTACGCCGCCGGCGGCATGGCCGGGATGGACGGCGGCGTGGCTCTGACTGCTACCCGGCATTACCCGCCGCTCTAGGGACCGCCTGCGCACGTCGGCGCGGTAAACGGGACCTCAGTGTTGGTATTCCCGTTCGAGCAGTGCCACGGCGTATTCCAGAGTCTCGCCTAAGCCCCTGCCCTGCTGATCCACCACAGCGCAGATGGTTTGAGAGGCATGAATCATTGCCCAATACGAATCAGTAATTCGAATCACCCTACACCACATCATCACTGGCGGGGCACTGCCGTCATCGGACCGGGAACGCACCTTCGGCGACATCGTGAAAATCGCGCTGGAAGCGACATTTTCCTGAGTTTGAGGATCGGTGGGGCAGAATTGTATCGTTTTCCGGCCCCTACGGGCTCTCGCCTCCACGACCTACCCTTCATTTTAAACCGAAAACCCGGCCCAAAGATTACTGGCTGTCAAGCATTTCTTCGTGACTCGGCGTTAAGAATTTGTTATGACAACTTCATTGTTGTGGCAAATTTGTGGCGATCCATCATCCTTGCCCAAACTTGTGTTCTTCTGAAACTTTTGCTCTTCTAGAGGAGGCTATAATGAAATCATCTACATTTCGGAACGTCACCATGGCTGCGGCCGCAGTCATGTTGATCGGTGGCGCTGCCAACGCTGCGACGATCAATTTTTCGGACGGTACAAAGACCGGTCAGACCTATGTCGAAGACGGATTTCAGTTCGTTCCTGCTAGTCTTGACAGTGCAGGTGGCGATAGTGGTGTGAGCGGACAGGATTGCCCGTTTTTGGCCCCCGCAACGTCTTCCGATCCAGCCTGCTTGAAGATCACCGCGGGTGGCAACGGTAACGCAAATTTCTCATCAACAACTTTGAGCCGCGTTGATGGCCAAGCTTTTGATCTGTTCGATTTCCTGTTCGAGTTTACCGGACTGGTGGACAATGGGAGCTTCACTGTGAGCAGCGCAAATGGCAGCGCATTCATCACTGCAAACGATGATGACACCGACGGGTTGGAGAACAACGTGTCATACTCGTTCGCCTCAATTCAGGACCTTTCGCCACTCTTCACGAACGTGTTTTCTGTGAACTTTTCCGGAACTGACGGCGGTACGCTCCGCATAGACAACCTCATGGTAACACCAGTCCCGGCCCCCGCATCGGCTCTGCTGCTGCTGGGTGGGCTTGGTGCACTCGCCCTGCGCCGGCGCAAGAAATCCGCCTGACTTCAGCCATGACGAAATGAAAGGCCCGAAGGATACTTCGGGCCTTTTGCATCTCCGAGGGCTCTGTTGAACTTTCTATTGGTGCCAAACGTCTTACCTCGGCGCATTATTCTAGCTGCTCTATAGCAGACCCGCCTATGGCTGAGTGCCGCCTACGCACGTCGGCGCGGTAAACGGGACCTCAGCGGCGGTATTCCCGTTCGAGCAGCGCCACGGCGTATTCCAGCGTCTCTCCCAGACCCCACCCCTGCTGATCCGCTACGGCGCAGAACGCAGCGATGGTATCCGGTCGCGCCTTGAGGTTGAATTGCGCGTTGCGCCCTGTGCGACGGCGGCGGACCGGGACAGGATCGGCCTGAGGTGGTGCCACCGGAGCGGCTGCCGGCGTGCTACCCCCCTGCCCTGCCGCCTCGCGGCTGCTGAAACCGGTCCGTTCGGCGACCGCGCGCGCCAGCGCCGCCTCGGGGCGCTGGCGCGTTTGGGGCTGCGGATCGGGGGCAAAATCGCTCAGGTCCAGTGCATCTGCGGTGTCGGAAAATCCAAGATCGGCACGGCTCCGGGTCATCATGCCGTCTCCCGCGCGGCGGCGGCGGCCTTGGCGGGCGGGCGCAGTCGTTCGATCACCTCGGCGGCAAAGGCCCCGGCGTTGACCCGCGCCTTGGCGACATTGCTGACGCCGGTAACCGGCAGATCGGCCAGCAAGCCGCCGTAGTCGAAGATGTCGCGGAACGCGGCGCGCTCGACGATGGAGGTGTCGAACAGCGGGATGTCGGAGGCCGCGAGCTGGTCACGCACGTTGCGCAAAGACCGGCTCATCATCGCGGCGCTGGTCCGGGTCAGCAGCACGCCGTGCGGGATAGGCCGGCGTGTCATGCGTTCTTGGTTGCGGATCAGGCGGATCATCTTGGCCGCGCCCTTGGCGTCCATGGATCCACCCTGTGTCGGGATGATGACCAGGTCGGACATGCCGATGGCGTTGGCGACCATCAAGCTGGCGGTCCCTTCCAGGTCGATGATGACGAACTGCGACCGCGCGGCCTCGTCCGCGATCAGATCGACGATGCTGTCCTCGGTCACCTCGGACATGATACGGATCCGGTCGGGCTTGCCGGGCAGCTTGGCCCATTGCGAAATCCAGCGTTCGGGGTCGGCGTCGATGATGGTGATCTGCGCCTGATGGCTGGCCAGTTCAGAGGCCAGCAACAGCGCGGCCGTGGTCTTGCCGGCGCCCCCCTTGGGGTTGGCGAATGCGATGACGGGCATGGGTCTGCTCTCCTGCCGTTATGGTTTTTATTGCATCCAGCCTAACCCTATCGGAAAGCTAACGAGTAGCTATCTTTTCCCATCGTCCGGATATCAGTTGGATCGCTGTTTCCATTGTGCATCAGCACACCCCGCAAAGCCCTTGAAAAAAGGGGTATAGGCTTGGTCGCTATCGGGATGCTTCCGACTAGCTATCTGGTAGCTACTAGGTCGCTATCATTGAGCTAGCCGCTAGCCTTGCAACTGGTGAAAGGCCGTGGTTCAGGGCCGTCCGTTCTTGTCATACCAAGTCTGGCAAAACTTGAAGAACAGCGCATCGGTCGAAGAGGGAGTGGACTTGCCGGTCTTGGCCCACCAGACGACGAATTTTCCTGCCAGAACCTGCACATCCCAGCCCGGTGCCAGCTCGCGCGCGGCGGCATAGGCGCTGGATGACAGCCGTGCGCGGATCTCGGCCGCGTCGCCCGCCACGCGGTCGCGGTCCAGCGGCATGGTGTTGCGGTTGATGAAGGTCACCAGATCCGCATCTTCGTCGAAGACGATGTGGTAGTCTGGCAGGTAGTCGCCTTCGATGATCGGTTTCATCTGGCGGCGGAACTCGCGCAGGGTGCCCTTGGACCCCGACTTGATGTGCAGCGTCATCATCCGGAAGGCCCAGCTTTCGTCCTGGCCCACTGCCTTGCGCGCGATCTCGTAGACCCGCCGTTCGATCGGGCGGGACAGGCGGAAATAATCCTTGTGCAGCGTCAGCACGTTCATTTCCTCGACCGACGAGATCACCATGTCGCTCAGCTTCAGTTCCAGCGACTGGATCTTGCCAGTCTTGTCGTCGGTCTTCATCTTGGCACCGTCGATGATGCCCATCCATTCATCGGTGCGGGTACCCTCGAACAGGATGTTGGTGCGAAAGCGGGTACCGTCGATCCGGTCCAGGCTGTCGCACAGGGCATCGTAGTCGCGCCCACCGACGCCGCGCTGGGTGAAGACCAGAAAAGCGTAGGGATCAATCTGGACCCGCTTGGACACCACGCGGCCGTCCTTCATCCCTGCGATCAGTTGGCTGATGGCATAGATGATCAGGTCCTTGTCGTAGATCGTCGGCATCCCCTTGATCGACGGGCGGAACTCGATCCACTGGCCCTTGTATTCATAGCGGCGCGGTTCGCGGTCGGGCTTTTTCGACAGCGAATAGAATGGGTGTTCCATTGAGGCCATGTCGTCCTTGAGGATCACGTCCGTGATGTCGCATACGAACAGATCGCCCTGCGGATATTTCTGCGGCTTCAGGTGCGTGCTCATGTCCGGTCTCCGTGGCAGCGGTGGCGGCGTGGGCAAGTGTTCGGGAAACACACACACCCCGCGTGTGTCACTGTTCGGGAAACACACACGCTTTGCAAGGAAAACCTGACATCGGGGCAGGGCAGGGGCTCTGAAAGACCCAGCTGATTCGCGTTGTGAGCCCTTCAATTCGAATCAGGGAACGAATCGGTACAGAATCGGGATTCACACACGCAGAATCGGGATTCACACACGCCCCATTCGGGATTCACACACGCAGGGTGCTGACAAACGGCCCATAAACAACTGGCAGCACAAGATATTTTTACGTATCGGATTCCCTAAACACCAGATTCAAACACCATATAAACACCCTCCAATTCGCCTGCCGTGCGTTTAACCGGCGAATTAAGGCAAAATTGCCGAACCTGCGCCCCGAAAAAAGGCTCCGAATCGGGCCAAGGACGGAAAGAATGGAAATGCCCCGCTACCTGCCCTAGACAGGCGCAAAAGCTAAGAGAGCCGTGATGCACCTTGAAAAGACCGACCTCGACGGTGTCTTGATCCTGACCCCCCGGCAGTTCGCCGACAGCCGCGGTGCGTTCCAGGAAACTTGGAACGCCCGGACACTGGCCAATCTCGGGATTCACACCGCGTTTTTGCAGGACAACCAGTCTTGGAGCCGCGATGTCGGCACCGTCCGTGGGCTGCACTTCCAAGCCCCGCCGCAAGCCCAGTCGAAACTGGTACGTGTGCTGGTCGGGGAAATCTGGGATGTCGCCGTCGACATCCGTCGGGATTCACCCACGTTCGGGCGCTGGACAGGGGCTACGCTGTCCGCCGAGAACTGCCGCCAGCTGCTAATCCCTGCAGGCTTTCTGCACGGTTTCGTCACCCGGACACCAGATACGCTCGTCGCCTACAAATGCTCGGACACCTATGCCCCCGCCTGCGAGGGGGCCGTGCGGTTCGACGACCCCGACCTCGGGATCGACTGGGGCCTGCCGGCGGATCGTGCCGTACTGTCGGACAAGGACGCCGTCGCGCCGGCCTTTGCCGATCTCGACACGCCCTTCCTGATCGGGATTCCGTCGGTCGCGGAACGGACAGGATGAGTTTCTCCTCGAAGGATATTTCCGCTACGGATCCGGACTGGAGTCGCGAGAAACTTCGCAAGGCATGGGATCCGTCGAGACAGCTTCTGCGGTGCCTGAGGCGCTACGTTGGGATCGGCGAAAATGGAAAGCAACTTGGAAAGCCAGGACCTTTTCTGCGCCGATGGCTTGTCATCAGGCACCGGTTCTGGTCGGCGATCTGTGGATGCGAGATACATCTTGGCACACAGATCGGCGGCGGTCTTATCCTTCCACATCCGGTCGGAATCGTTATTCATCCCAGGGCCACGATCGGGCCGAACTGCATCATCTTCCAGAACGTCACGCTGGGAACGAACAACAGCGCGAATCCGCCGCAACTTGGCGGACATGTGGATGTGGGCCCAGGTGCTGTCATCATTGGCGATCTCGTCATCGGAGATCATGCAGTGATCGGCGCAAATGCCGTCGTGCTCCATGACGTTTCGGCAAGGTCCGTGGTAGGCGGCGTTCCGGCACGTGTCCTCAAACAGCCTGCCAAGG
This sequence comes from Loktanella sp. DJP18, assembly GCF_049310965.1. Lineage (NCBI taxonomy): Bacteria > Pseudomonadati > Pseudomonadota > Alphaproteobacteria > Rhodobacterales > Roseobacteraceae > Loktanella > Loktanella sp. DJP18. The sequence continues at coordinate 15,435 of NZ_JBMERN010000049.1, forward strand.
GGCCAACAGCATGAAGATTCTCGTGACCGGTGGGGCGGGCTTCATCGGCTCCGCCGTCGTGCTGCAGGCGCTGCGCGACGGCCACCGGGTCGTCAACCTCGACAGCCTGACCTATGCCGCAGCACCCGCCAGCCTCAATGCGGTGGCAGATCATCCCGACTATGCCTTCGTGCGTGCCGACATCCGCGACCGCACGGCCCTGGATGCGGTGCTGGCCGATCACGCACCCGACGCCGTGATGCATCTGGCCGCCGAGAGCCATGTCGACCGGTCCATCGACGGTCCCGCTGCCTTTGTCGAGACCAACGTTCTGGGCACCTTCCACCTGCTGGAGGCCGCGCGGAGCTACTGGATAGGGCAGGGGCGTCCCGAGACCTTCCGCTTTCACCACATCTCGACCGACGAGGTCTTCGGCTCGCTCGGCGAGACGGGGATGTTCGACGAGGACACCCGCTACGACCCGCGCTCGCCCTATTCGGCCAGCAAGGCGGGATCGGACCACCTCGTGCGCGCATGGGGCGAGACCTATGGCCTGCCGATCCTGCTGACGAACTGTTCCAACAACTACGGGCCGCGGCAATTCCCCGAGAAGCTGATCCCCGTGACGATCCTGAACGCGCTGGCGGGCAAGCCGTTGCCGATCTACGGCGCGGGGCTGAACGTGCGCGACTGGCTTTACGTCGAGGATCACGCCGATGCGCTGCTCACCGTGCTGACCCGGGCGGCCCCTGGATCGACCTATGCCATCGGCGGCGAGAACGAGACGCGCAACATCGACATCGTGCAGGCCATCTGCGCGATCCTAGACGACCGTCGGCCGGACCATGCGCCCCACGCCGCGTTGATCACCCATGTCACCGACCGCCCGGGTCATGACGCGCGCTACGCCATCGATCCGTCGCGAATCCGCGCGGATCTGGGTTGGCGGCCGCCGGTCACGCTGGACGAAGGCCTCGCGCGCACCGTGGACTGGTACCTGGACAACGCGGACTGGTGGCAGCCCCTGCAGGGGCGCGACGGAGTAGGGAAACGGCTGGGCATCGACACCGTCCGGGACAAGGCCGCGTCGTGAAGGTTCTGGTTTTCGGCGAAACCGGGCAGGTCGCCCGTGCGCTGGCACTGGCCGGTCCCGCGCGGGGCATGACCGTGCAGACTCTGGACCGGGCGCAGGCCGACCTCTCGGACCCCACCGCCTGTGCCGCCGCTGTCATGACAACGGACGCGGATGCGGTGATCAACGCCGCCGCATGGACGGCCGTAGACGCTGCGGAGGCGCAGGAAGACGCGGCCCATGTAATCAATGCCGACAGCCCCCGGGCGATGGCGCGGGCCTGTACGGCGCGGGGGCTGCCCTTTGTGCATATTTCCACCGACTACGTATTCGATGGCACGCCCGGCTCCGCCTGGACCCCGGACGCCCCCACCGGCCCGCTGGGGGCCTATGGTCGCACCAAGCTGGCGGGGGAACGGGCGGTACTGGACAGCGGCGGGCTGGCCGTGGTGCTGCGCACCGCCTGGGTGTTCGACGGCACGGGAAAGAACTTCGTCACCACCATGCTGCGCCTGTCGCAGACACATGACACGCTGCGCGTGGTGGCCGACCAGATCGGCGGACCGACGCCCGCAGACGCCATCGCTGACGCCTGCCTGACCATCGCACAGGCACTGGTGGATGGCACGGGGCAGGGCGGTGTGCATCACTTCAGTGGTGCCCCGGACGTCAGCTGGGCCGACTTCGCCCGGGCGATCTTTGTCACCGCGGGCCGCAACGTGACAGTGACCGACATCACGAGTGCGGACTACCCCACGCCCGCCGCGCGCCCCAGTAATTCCCGGCTTGACTGCACAAGTCTGAAGGCAGCCTTCGACATCGACCGCCCCGGCTGGCAGGACGCCCTGACCCTAATCATCAAGGAGGCGCAGGCATGACGCAGCGCAAGGGCCTGATCCTCGCCGGTGGCACCGGTTCGCGACTCTGGCCGATCACGCATGGCATCAGCAAGCAACTCATGCCGATCTACGACAAGCCGATGATCTACTATCCCCTGTCGGTGCTGATGCTGGCGGGCATCCGGGACGTCGGGATCATCACCACCCCGGGCGACCAGGCACAGTTCCAGCATCTGCTGGGCGACGGCGCGCAATGGGGACTGTCCATCACCTGGCTGGTGCAGCCCAGCCCCGACGGCTTGGCCCAGGCCTATCTGGTGGGCGAGGATTTCCTCGACGGCGCGCCCTCGGCCATGGTTCTGGGCGACAACATCTTCTTCGGCCACGGCCTGCCCGAGATGCTGGCGAATGCCGATGCGAAGGCCAGCGGCGGCACCGTCTTCGGCTACCGCGTGGCCGATCCCGAACGCTACGGTGTCGTCGGCATGGACGCCGATGGCACTGTCACCCGGATCGTCGAGAAGCCCAAGGACCCGCCGTCGCACTACGCGGTCACCGGCCTCTACTTCCTCGACAGCACCGCTCCCGCACGGGCGCGCACCATCACGCCTTCGGGCCGGGGTGAGCTGGAGATCACCTCGCTGCTGGAAACCTACCTGGTTGACGGCACTCTGACGGTCGAACGCATGGGCCGCGGCTACGCCTGGCTCGACACCGGCACCCACGGCAGCCTGCTGGACGCCGGCAACTTCGTGCGCACCCTGCAGTCGCGCCAAGGCATGCAGACCGGCTGCCCCGAGGAGATCGCCTATCAGCAGGGCTGGATCGACGCAGGTGCCCTGAGCGCCTTGGCGGACCGCTATGCGAAGACGGATTACGGTGCGTACCTGCGGGGGCTGCTAACAGCATCCTTATGACTCTCGTTTACCTCATGAACACCTATCCTCTGATCAGCACCACCTTCGTGCGGCGGGAAATCCATGCCCATGAGACGGCGGGGGTACCCGTGGCGCGCTTCGCGATCCGGCCTTGGGGCCAGCCTCTGGTCGATCCACTGGACCGGGCCGAGCTCGCGCGCACCATCTACCTGCTGGGACCCGGTCTTCTGCGGCTGGCGCTGGGGGGGCTGCGCGAGGCGGTGCTGAACCCGGCGGGCCTGGCCCGCGCACTGGCGACCACCCTGCACTTGGCGACCCGCCGGGGTGGGACCGGAGCCCGGAATTTCGTCTACTTGCTGGAGGCGGTCCGCTTCAAACGCATGGCCCGCGCTGCCGGCGTGACCCATGTGCATGCGCATTTCTCGACCAACGCCGCCGCTGTCGCGCTGCTGTCGCGGCGCATGGGTGGGCCCGCCTACAGCTTTACCGCGCATGGTCCGGACGAGTTCGATGACACGGAAGCCAACGGGTTGCGGGTAAAGGTGCGGCACGCGGCCTTTGTCGCGGCGATCACCAACTACGCCCGCGGCGTGATATCCACCGCTACGGGCGGACGACATGACGACAAGATCCACGTCGTGCGCTGCGGCATCGATCTGGAGGCCTTTGATCCGCTGCCGCCCGCGGACAACGCCCGCATCGTCTGTGTCGGGCGGCTGTGTCCGGCCAAGGCGCAGGGCCTGCTGGTTGAGGCGATCGCGCCGCTGGTCGGGGATCATCCCGACCTGCAGCTGGTCTTTGTCGGCGACGGGGAAGACCGTGCCGGGATCGAGGCCCGGGTGCGGACCCTTGGACTGGGGTCGCATGTTACCCTAGCAGGCTGGGGCACGGGTGATGACGTGCGCACCGCCATCGCCGCGGCCCGCGTGCTGGCCCTGCCGAGCGATGCCGAAGGGCTGCCGATCGTGCTGATGGAAGCCCTTGCAATGGGCCGCCCGGTCATCACCACGCGGATCACCGGAATCCCGGAACTGGTCGACGACGGCTGCGGCTGGGTGGTGACGCCCGGATCGGTCCCCGAACTGACCGCTGCCATCGCCGCTGCCCTAGCCACGCCGCCCGCCACCCTGCAGGACATGGCCGCCGAAGGCCGCCGCCGCGTCGCGCGGAACCACGATCAAGCGGTGAACGCGGCGCGGCTCAGGCTGCTCTTTGGCCATGGTTATGCAGAGTAGATGCCTATTTTCTACAGTTAGGCGGATGCTTTATACACTGAATACACTGAGTCCTACAGAAGCCGAGTTTGATGTCTTGACGGCCGGGTCTAGAACGATTCAGCTAGACACGCGCAGGATGTCGCAGGGCTGTGTGGATGCCGGACGGCAATGACAGGACGGCATGCTCTTTTCGCAACTGGAATTTTGGTACTTCTTCGCGGCAGTCTTCGCGCTTTACCTCGTGCTACCGTTTCGCGCGCAGAACGCGATGCTGCTGGTGGCCAGCTACATCTTCTACGGTTCTTGGGACTGGCGGTTCTTGGGACTGATCGCCATCTCGACGATCATCGACTACCTTTTGGCTTTGCGCATCGACCGCGAGATCGACCCCGCCCTGCGCCGACGCTACCTGATCGTGTCGATGTTCATGAACCTGGGCCTGCTCGGCGTATTCAAGTACCTCAATTTCTTCATTGGCAGTTTCGCGGCGCTGTCGGAGTCCATGGGTATTCCCGCATCGCTGCCGGTGCTGGGGATTGTGCTGCCGGTCGGCATCTCGTTCTATACTTTCCAGACCATGAGCTACACGATCGACGTCTACCGGCGCGAACTGAAGCCGGCAGCGAACTTCTGGGATTTTGCGCTCTTCGTGGCGTTCTTTCCGCAGCTGGTTGCGGGGCCCATCGAACGGGCGCGCAACCTGCTGCCCGAGATCATGCAGCCCCGCACCGTCACTTGGGACAACCTGTCCCGCGGGGCGGTACTGTGCCTGATCGGGCTGATCAAGAAGATCGTCATCGCCGACGCCATCGCGCCGATGGTCGATGCGGTCTACGGTCTGGACGATCCATCGGGCGGGGCGGTGCTGGTGGCGACCTGGCTCTTTGCGATCCAGATCTACTGCGACTTCTCCGGCTATACGGACATCGCCCGCGGGGTCGCCAAGATGCTGGGCTTCGGGCTGATGCGCAACTTCGCCCAGCCCTATTTCGCCACCAACCCGCAAGAGTTCTGGCGACGCTGGCACATCTCGCTGTCGACCTGGCTGCGCGACTACCTCTACATCTGGCTGGGGGGCAATCGGCACGGGACGACTCGCACCAAGGTCAACCTGATGACGACCATGGTGCTGGGCGGGCTGTGGCACGGTGCGGCGTGGAACTTCGTGCTCTGGGGCATCTATCAGGGCGGGCTTCTGGTGACGCACAGGCAGTTTTTTGGCCGCGCGAAGGCGGATGTGACGCGCGGGATCAGGGGGGCCGTAAAGCGCGTGATCCTGATCGCGTTGTTCTTTCAGGTCGTCAGCTACGGCTGGCTGCTGTTCCGGGCCAATTCCTTCGCGCAGATCGTGGATTTCACGGCGCGGCTGACGACGATCCGGCTGTCGGACTTCGCCGACCTACCGATGCCTGACCTGCCGTTTCCGGCCCTTGTCGGCCTCCTACTGTTGCTGACATGGGACAGCATGACCGAGATTACCGGGCGGGTGCGGTTCTATGCCGACTGGCCCGCGCCGGCGCGCGGGCTGCTCTGGGCCGTGCTGATCTATGCGCTAGCCTTCGGGGCGACGACAGCCTCGGGTGCCTTCATCTACTTCCAGTTCTAGGGCTGTCATGATCCGCACCATGAAGACGATCCTCTGGACCTTGGCCGCGCTGGTCGCCATCGATCTGTGCGCGGCCCTTGTGCTGGCCGGCCCAGCCCCGCAGGGGCTGCGAAACTTCTTCGAATACGGCCGATCCGTGCCGGGCAAGATTGCACAGTGGGAGGCCGACCCCGATGTGCCGGGTAATCTGCTAGGCGTGGCTTGGCTGCCGGAGATGATGGCGGAGTCCGCCCGGACCGCCGTCGATCGCCAGAAGAACGACGGCCCTGTGCTGCATGCCTACAGCATGTCCTTCGTGGACCGGATCGTTAGGGGCGCGCAGGATGCCCGCCCGGGTCTACGGGTGGAAATTCGTTCGGGGCCCGGTGCATCGCCCAATTTCACCTATGCCGCCTTCCTGCAGGATCGCTCGAACCGGCGGCCGGGTGATGTCGCGGTGCTGGGGATCCTGTCGTCGTCGGTCAGCGCGATGGGGTCGCTGACCAATGCGACATGGGTCTTCGAACAGCCGGCCCCCTTTACCTATCCGATCTTCCGCCCCGACGCTTCAGACGGGTTGACCGCCGAGATGCCGGTCCTGCAAAGCCTGGCAGAGCAGCTGACCCTGGACGACAACCCGGATCTGGCTCGGCGCTGGCATACCCAACTGGCGGCGCAGGACCTGATCTATACGCCGGCGGCCTTCGATCTGCCTTGGCTCGACGCGTCGCCCTTTGTGCGGCTGGTGCGGCGGGCGCTAGCGCAGGGCGGGGTGGACCAGCGCAAGGCCAGAATCGTCGCCCATCCCGAGGACGGCCCGATGCCTTATGCCGAGGTGCTGCGCCGGATGATCATGACGTTCGACCGGATCGCCCGGGACGACGGGCAGATCCCGATCGTAGTGCTGGTACAAAGCAACCGGCCGGGCGATCCGGACTTGAAAGCGCTGCTGGGCGATTTCTTGGATAGCCATGGCTACCATTATTTCGCGACCGCCGATCATCAGAACCCCCGTGACCCCCGCGCGTTCGAGCCGGATGGGCATTACAGACCTGCAGTGGACAGCCGGTTTGGTATATTGTTCCTTGATGTTCTCGACCGTGCCAGTGGCGGTATAGCTGCCCAGTAGGCTCCCATGGATACGACATGACTAGGTCGTACCCTGATCGCCGCAGGGAGATCAGGCTGTCCGAGACCTGCGGCGCAGACCTGTCAGGGCGAGCAGGCCGGAGAGCAGCAGCCAGGCTGTCATGGGGAGGGGCACGACGGGGGGTATGCCACCGTCACCGCCGGGATTTGTGCCACCACCACCACCGGGATTTGGGCTACCGCCGCCGCCGGGATTTGGGCCACCGTCACCACCGGGATTTGGGCTACCGCCGCCGCCGGGGGATGTGCCGTCGCCCGTGTCAGGGGGGGGGCCACCGCCGATCGGGATCGTGGGGATGAACGGAATGCCACCGCCTCCGCTTCCGGCAGAGGGCGCAATGCCGCTCCGGCCTGGGCCCGCAGGCAGATACGCCAGAACTGGCGGGGCCAAGATCGGGGCCCAGAAGTCCGCCACTGCATTACCGCTTGGCGCGGCATCGCCACGCGGGACCACCGCCTCGGCGCGGCAGAACTCGGCGTAGCGGCTGTAATAGGTGTCCCATTCCCAGTCTGCGACCTCGCGGCCCAAGATGTCGCGGCCCAGCTCGGTCCGGGTCAGCGCCTCGTCGCAAGGGTGGGGCAGGCAGAATGCGGGGGCACGGACCCCCTTGCTGGACGGAAACGGATCGTCATATCCCCCGCCATCGATGCAGCCAGTGCCCAACGGATCCATGGTGGCCAGATTTGGGGCGGCCGTCGTCACCGCAAAGGCGGGTGACGCTGTCAGAAATGCAAGACAGGCAACGCGGTACATGATATTCAAGCAACCCCAAACTATGGACACATACATAGCAGGTTTTCTCGACCTGCCATAACTTTCGAACTTTCGACGGCCGGTTTCCATAATCCGCAATCTAATAACGTATGGAACGCCGGATTGTTTCATCCGTCGGCATAATGCGGTTAGATGCCAAGGTGCCGCGCTCCGATGCCTGCGGGCGACGTGGCGATTCGCAGACAGACAGGGCAGGTGCTAACCTTGGCGCTCAGTTAGTTAAAAGCCCTAAACTTATAGAACTTATAGAACTTATAGAACTTATAGAACAAGGAGGCACTACGCGCTTTTTTGGGAAAATGTGAGGGTGATTTGGCGCTTCTTGGGGCACTAGCCTCCGGTTCTCAGCCTGGACGCGAGTTACAACGCATGCTTGCTGGAGATGGAAGCAGGGAAAGTTAGGGCTTCCATATCCGCCGTATCGTTCCTGCCAGCGTCTTGGGGTCGTTGTAGGCACCTCTGCTGCCTGTGGGACGGGCCTGTGAGGCCTCTTCGGCCTTTGGCGTCTCCGTTGCAGTGCCTCTGCCGTCTTTACAGCGTCCTGTGGGGCTTCTACGGCCTCTGGGTGGCTCTGCGGCATGCAGGGCATCCCTGTGAAGCTGACGAACATCTTGGAAGGCATTGGAAAAGGTTTTGTCCAAGGTGGTATATGACCGCCTTAGGCCGGAGAAAAACGCCTTGTCTTCAGCATGGTTGAAAATTGCCCCTTCTGTCCTGTTCGATAGGCTAACTGCTTGCATTTTTTGCAAGCAGTTACTAACTGGACGCATGAACAATAAGCACCGCAAGACACTCGCGACCGTGTTCACCGATCCTGTATCCGGGACGGTTGAATGGTCAGCGGTGGAAAACCTGCTCGTGGCCGCAGGGGCGCGGGTGATCGAGGGGAATGGATCGCGGGTGCGCTTCGAAAAGGACGGCGAGGTCGAAACCTTTCACCGTCCGCACCCTGCCAAAGAGGCCAAGCGGTATCAGGTCCGCGCCGCCCGCGCATTTCTGGAACGGATAGGAGTTACGCCATGACGAACACCATGACCTACAAAGGCTATGCCGCCCGTATCGCCTATGACGACGAAGACGGCATCCTGACGGGGCAGATCGCAGGTATCCGCGACGGCGTGGGCTTTCATGCGGACAGCGTGGATGCGCTGAAAGAGGCGTTTCACGAGGCTGTCGATGATTACGTCGCCACTTGCGCCAAGGCGGGGAAAGAACCGCAAAAACCCTATTCGGGCCGCGTGATGTTTCGCGTCGATCCCGAGGTTCACCGCAAGGCGGCACTGGCAGCGGAGCTGGCCGGGAAAAGTCTGAACCAATGGGCCGAGGATGTGCTGAACCGTGCCACCCAGGGTGGCCAGTCGGCCTGATCGATCGGCGGCTTCACCCCCAATCCGGTCTTTGATGCGCCCTTGCGCATGAGCTGAAATGACAACCCGCCGACGACTGTTGAGGGCCGTTGCAGTTGCAGGATATGCGTACTGTATACAAAAATTGCATTTTGGCCTCCGTGTTGTGCTGAGAACTTCCCCAAAAAGCGCGAGCCGCAGAGGCTCTCGACGAGCAACCTGACGGTGGGGGGTCCGCGCCATCGTCGATGCCAACCATACCCGCAAGGATTTCATCGCCGATGAGATCCTGCGCCGCGGTCCGCGCACGGTGGGCATCTACCGCCTGGTGATGAGGGCCGGGTCAGACAACTACCGGCAGTCGTCGGTGCAGGGGATCACGCCCCCGATTTCTATCGCTCCGAAGTTGTCAACGATCTGGCCGACTTCAAGGCCCGCTGCGACCTGATCGTCCCCAACTGCCGCATCGCTGAGCTGCACGATGTCGTCGAAAAGGTGTTCACCCGCGATCTGTTCGGCGGGGACTGAACCGGGAGGAGTTCACTACCTGCCCGCTTTTTCGCCGCATCATCCGGCAGAGAGGCGCATGCCCCGGGCCAAGTGTCACTCCGATGGGGCTGCCCTTTTGAGTGTGGCAGTAAGTACAGCCCGCGATCCTCTTTCGTTTATTTCCCTGATGAGTGCCGCAAGTTTGTCTTCCGGCTGCTGCTGCGGCCGATCGAACATGCCGAGACACCTTGTTAGCAGTGCCACAGCGCGCATCTTGTCGTAGGTCTTGATATGGAATCCATGTGCATGTTGCTTGACGCCAGCGAAGAGCATGTCTGCGCCTGGGCTGAGCGTCCGGGTATCGGCCTGCCACATCAGAGGCTCGCCGTAGCCGTCACATTCAGGGCAATCAGGGTCGGGGTCCGATTTCCATGAATATCCGAACCCACCCTTCGCATCGGGCGGCAGCTCCCCTCTTTTCTTTTGTGAAGACAGACACTCATGGCGCGCGACCGCAGCTTCAAACTCCCGAGGCGTGCGCCACTGGTATGCATGGTCACAGCCATGACAATGACGGCAGGCGACTCGGTGCAACGACATCAGTTCGTTGACATCCGTTGAAACTATGGCCGACAGAAAATGGATGACGTCATCGATCTCCAGCTTGAAAGTGGTCTGCCTTTCCTGCGTGAGCTCGGACAATCTGGCGACGACCTTAACATTTCTTAACAATCGCGATGCGCTTGGTTGGGGATTCACGGTCTCGTAGCCGGCTTCAATGTAGGACGCCTTTGCACTGCGACCGTTGAGATATGACTGACAGAACGTCTCATGACGTGGATTATCCAAGGGTGGCATATGATTGCCTTTCGATGACTATCGGCACCCTCTGATCAGCTCAGCGGGCCAGACCTATCCACGATGTGGATAATTTACGGCCGTTTTGTACCATATCATGTTTGTACAAGACGATATCGCATGTGGTTTCCGGACGTCCTGGCGGTCGCATGCGTCAAACAGGTCGACCATGGTGTCGGGTTGAGTTGCCGGAGGCCGTCTATCCCGAAGGCCGCAGCCGCTCTCGAATGACTGCTATCCCTTACACCGGCGGCAGGATGCTCAAACCGCCCAAGGCACCCAGCAGCAGCAAGCCGCCTGCGGCAGGGGGATGGTCGGGGATGCCACGTCGCAGTCGAATGATCCAAGGGTCGCGTTGGATCGTGCCTTATCGTTCACGGCGCTCAGGTCATGCGCGATGTAAAACACCGTACCGGCTACTGGCCATCCCATTGATCAACTCCAAGCAATACTCGGGGTCGAGTACCATGACGCGCTTGCCAACGGTCTTCAGACAGTGCCTCATCGCCTGATGACTGCTTCGGACATGAACCGACGCAAACAGGAACGGATATCAGGTCATGAAAATCGTGGTCGTCGGACTTGGGTACGTCGGGATGTCGAATGCGGTTCTGCTGGCGCAGCACAACGAGGTCGTGGCGGTCGACCTTGATCCGGGTCGCATCGATCTCGTGAACGCGCGTTGCAGTCCGATCGAGGACGCGGAGCTTGAAGATTATCTCGCGAACCGGACCTTGACTCTGACTGCGACCGCCGATCTGCAAGCTGCGGTTTTGGACGCCGATTACGTCATTGTCGCCACGCCCACCAACTACGATCCGAAAGAGAACTTCTTTGACACCCGTTCCGTCGACGTGGTGACACGTGCGGTTCTTGCTGCCTCGCCGAAGGCACTGGTTATTATAAAATCAACCATCCCTGTCGGTCATGTCGACAAGCTGCGCCGACAGATCGGGTCGGATCACATCATTTTCTGCCCGGAATTCCTGCGCGAGGGGCGGGCCCTCTACGACAACCTTCATCCAAGTCGGATCATTGTGGGGGCAAGGTCCGAGGCGGCCCGGGTGTTCGCCGATCTGTTGTTGCAGGGGGCGCTCAAAAAGGACGTGCCGCTTCTGTTCACCGATGCGGCCGAAGCAGAGGCGATCAAGCTGTTCTCGAATACATATCTGGCGATGCGCGTTGCGTACTTCAACGAACTGGACAGCTACGCGATGGCGGGGGGCATGAACGCGCGTCAGATCATCGAAGGTGTCAGCCTCGATCCCCGCATTGGCGATCACTACAACAATCCCTCGTTCGGCTATGGCGGGTATTGCCTGCCGAAGGATACAAAGCAGCTGCTCGCGAATTATTCACAGGTCCCCCAGAACATCATCCAGGCGATCGTCGATGCCAATCGCACGCGCAAGGACTTCCTCGCGGACACTATCGTCTCGCGACAACCGGGCATTGTTGGCATTTACCGCCTCGTCATGAAGTCAGGGTCCGACAATGTGCGGCAATCGTCGGTGCAGGGAATCATGAAGCGGATCAAGGCCAAGGGGATCACTGTGATCATCTACGAACCCGTCCTTCAGGAGAGTACCTTTTTCGGGTCCGAGGTGGTCAGCGACCTGGCTGATTTCAAGGCGCGCGCCGATATCATCGTGGCCAACCGGCTGCACGGCGATATCGCGGACGTGGCGGACAAAGTCTTTACGCGGGACCTGTTCGAGAACGACTGACGTCGATGGCGGTCTTTCCCTGCGGTTCAGGTAAACTCGGTCCAGTCACTGCCATCTTTAGGTCTTCTTGCTTTCCAGCAAGATAGGGCATTTGTCGCAACCCAGCTTAGATTGTGCCCCGCTTACAAGG
>NZ_JBMERN010000050.1:0-27269 GCF_049310965.1 Loktanella sp. DJP18
CAGGTCTCGCAACCCGAACCTTCTCCGAAAATCGGCGGTGACCGCCAGCATTACCGCCGGCCGCGCGCTGCGCTACGCCGGAGGCTCCGCGCGCGGCCTCTTACACCAACTGGTGGGACACGGCCTGCCGATGGCGCCGATCGGGCTGATAAGGTCGTGACAGATGCGGGAACCGACCAGGGTGGCCAGATCGTTTGTCATGACCCGACCCGCCCAAAGGAAGAACGTGCCGCCATGTCCGACAACCTGAATGCCATGCTCGAACCCGGAATGCTTGTGCAGAACCCCGCCCGGCCCGACTGGGGCACCGGGCAGGTCCAGTCCAACATCGGCGGACGCATCACCGTCAACTTTCGCGAGATGGGCAAGATGGTCATCGACGGGTCACATGTCATGCTGATTCCGGTTTTCGAGGCGTGATCGACAACTTACGGTAGCAACGCTGCCCCTCGTGTCAATCGGACTGACCGCAGGCTGCCCTGAAATGGTTGCCAAAAACTTAATGCCTCCCGTATATCCTGCGCGACCCGTCGGGCACGCCCCGACCTCTTGGACAGGACAATGACGCAGGTCGCCTCCATGTTTCGCACCCGGCTGGCCCAGTCGGCCGACGACCTGCGCGCAGCACAGGGTCTGCGCTACCGCGTCTTTGTCGAAGAGCTGGGTGCCGGTGGCCCGCTTGTCGATCACGCCGCGCGGCGGGAAATCGACGCCCGCGACGCCTTTGCCGATCATCTGTTGCTGGAAGATATGTCCCGTCCCGATGCGCCCGTCATCGGCGTCTATCGTCTGATGACCTCGGCGCAGGCGGCGATGGCGGGCGGCTTTGCCACCGCGGCGGAGTTCGATCTGGCCCCCCTGTTCCTGACCGGGCGGCCCGTGTTGGAGCTGGGGCGGTCCTGCCTTTTGCCGGCCTATCGCGGAGGGCCCGCGATGATGCATCTGCTGGCAGGACTTGCGCGGCTGCCGGCGGTCACGCCCGACACGGTGCTGTTCGGCGTGGCGTCCTTTCACGGCACGGATATGGCGTCACTGGCAGCGCCGCTTGCTTATCTGCATCACAATCATCTGGCAGATCAGGCGCTGCGCGTGCGCGCCATCGGTCCTGGCCGAGACATCAGGGCGGACACACCGGACCGGAAGGCGGCGCTGCGTCGCATTCCGCCGCTGATCAAGGCCTACCTGCGGTTTGGCGGCGTCGTGGGCGAGGGGGCTTTTGTCGATACCGTCTTCAATACGACCGACGTGTGCATGATCCTCGATGCCGGGGCCATGACCGCCGATCAGCGCAGGCGTTTGACGGCGGTTCGCCTGCGATGACCTGGGTGGATGATGCGCCTCCGCCGCACCCGTCGATCACGCCCCGTACCGCCCTGCGCATCCTGCGGCGCGCCGTGCCGATAGCGGTGCTGGTCTTCGGCGGGCTGGTGGTCCTGCTGGCGCTGCGCCCGCTGGAGGCCGCCGTCAATGGCCCGCGCCGCCCTTGGACCCCGCGGATCACGCGGGGGGTCTGCGTCGGCGCCCTCTGGTTCATGGGACTGCGGCGCATGGCAGTCGGGACGCCGATGCGGGGCGGCGGCGCGCTGGTGTCCAACCATGCAAGTTGGCTCGACATCTTCGTGCTGAATGCGGGCGGATGCATTGTCTTCGTGTCGAAGGCTGAGGTCGCGCGCTGGCCCGGCATCGGCTGGCTGGCCCGCGCAACTGGGACCGTCTTCGTCACACGCGACCGCCACGCGGCCCAGCGCGACGTGGCCACGCTTCATGCGCGGCTCGCGCTGGGGCAGACGCTCGTGTTCTTTCCCGAAGGCACCTCCACCGATGGGCTGAGAGTCCTGCCCTTCAAGCCGACCCTGTTCGCGCCGCTGATCGCGTTGCAGATGCCGGTGCAGCCGGTCACGCTGACCTATCGCGCACCAGACGGGGCCGATCCACGTGCCTACGGCTGGTGGGGCGACATGGATTTCGGGTTACACCTGCTGTCGACGCTGGCCCATCGCAGACAGGGCAGCGTCACAGTCACCTATCATGCGGTGCAGCAACTGACGGCCCTGACTGATCGCAAGGCGCTGGCCGCGAACCTGACGCAATGCGTGAGGGACGCGCTGTAAACCTTTATGACATCACATCATGACATCGCTGCGATCATGGTCCGCAGGGTCGCGGCTGGGTCGTCGCTGCCCCAGATCTCGTCGCCAATGCCAAAGAAATCGACGTGTGGGCTGACGGCGCGGATCAGGTCCACGTCCAGCGCACCTTCGGCCACCACCGGAACCTCGATCATCTGGGACCACCAGTCGAACAGGTCGAACGTCGCCCGGCTGCCGTCGTCCAGCGCCGTCTCGCCCACCGGGCCGAAACTGACGTAATCGGCGTTCAATTCGCCCGCCGTCATGCCGTCGTGGCGCGACTGACCGCAAAAGGTGCCGACGATGGCATCCTCGCCCAAATCCTTGCGAACGGCCCGCACCGACCGCGCACCGTCCAGCAGATGCACGCCGTCGAGACCGTGCCGAGCGACCATCTGCACGTGCCGCTCGATCACCAGCGCCACATCGCGTTCGGACGTGACCGCGCGCACCGCATCCGCGGCGCGACCGATCCTGTCCTCGTCCCGCGTTGCCAGCGACAGACGGACGCAGGCGATCGCTGCCGAGTCCAGCACGGCAGCCAGCCGCGGCGGAAAGGTGTCGAGATCCAGTTCGGTCGGCGTGATCAGATAAAGTTGCGGCAGGTCGGGGGCGTCGGTCATGGCAGGCATCCGATATGAAATTTCCTGCGTTCTAGCGGGGTTTCGCAGGCTTGGCTACTTCGGCGGCAGACTGGCCACGAAATCCAGCGCCATTGCCAGCACGGCGCGCCTGCGGTCGTCGTCGGCCATCAGGTCTGCGTCAAGTTCGACCAGCCCCCCCCATGGCACGCCCCGTAAAGGCGAGTGGCGACACACCGGGCATGGCGCAGGCTGCATCCATATGCGTCTTGCCGACCCGCGCCATGCCGCCTTCGCGCATCACGCCGCACAGCATGTGACCCCGCGCCATGAAGCACAGGCCGCCGAATATCTTCTTCTCAGCCATGCCCCGCACGTCCTCCAGGTCTTCGCGCCACAGGTGCGCCAGTCCTTCGTCGTATGCCATGATCGACCCCCGATCTTGTCCTTCGCCTGCGGTAAGCCTATCAGACCCCGGTCCCGATCCGAAAGCCCGCCATGCCCAGCACCACGCCGCAACCCGCCTTCGTCCTGATCCGGCCCCAGATGGGCGAGAACATCGGGGCCGCCGCACGCGCGATGTGGAATTTCGGCCTCGACCGGATGCGGATCACGGCACCGCGCGACGGCTGGCCGAACCAGCGGGCGGTCGCGATGGCGTCGGGTGCCGGGCGCCTGCTGGACGAGGCGATGCTGTATGAAACCACCGCCGCGGCACTTGCCGATTGCCACTATACCTATGCCACCACCGCGCGACCGCGCGAGTTGACCAAGCCCGTGCTGACCCCGGAGGAGGCGATGCAGGACGCGGCCGCCCGGATCGCGCGGGGCGAGAAGGTGGCCGTGATGTTCGGACCCGAGCGGGCCGGGCTGCAAAACGACGACATCGCACAGGCCAATGCCATCATCTCGGTCCCCGTGAACCCCGAATTTGCGTCGTTGAACCTGGGTCAATGCGTGCTGCTGACCGCCTATGAATGGCAGCGCCAGCAGGGGTCCATGCTGCGCGATGCCTTTGCGCAGCCGGACGCTGCCGAAACCATCGAAGTGCAGAAACTGGCTGAGCATTACGAGGAAACGCTGGGGCAGGCGGGTTTCTTCTATCCCGACCACAAGGCCGAGAGCATGAAGCTGAACCTGCGCAACATGTGGTCCCGGATGCCGCTGACCAGCCACGACGTGCGGATGCTGCACGGGACGATGCGGCAGATGGTGCGCTGGCGCGAGAGGGAGTGATTTGGCCCGTGCCGGACCAACCCTTCGGGGGGAGTTTATCTGGCCAGATGAAGGGGCAGGGTCTTGCGCTTTTACGGTGGCTTGCGTAGCTGACCGCCATGGCACGCGCACCCCTTCTTCAACTCTCCGAAATCTCGCTGACCTTCGGCGGCGATCCGATATTCGATGACCTTTCGCTGGTCGTTCAACCCGGCGACCGCGTGGCCCTTGTCGGCCGCAACGGGTCCGGCAAATCCACCCTGATGAAGGTCATGGCGGGCCTGGTGGAGGCCGACCACGGTCAGCGCACCGCGGCACCCGGCGTGACCGTCGGTTACATGGACCAGAACCCGACGATGGCGGGGTTCGAGACCTTGGGGGCCTATGCGGCGTCTGGTCTGGATATCGACGAGGCTTACCGCGTCGACATGGTGGCCGAAGGATTGAAGTTCAATCCGGCAGGGCTGGTCGCCACGGCCTCCGGTGGCGAGAAGCGCAGGGCGGCGCTGGCCAAGCTGATGGCCGAGGCGCCGGAGTTGATGCTGCTGGACGAGCCGACCAACCACCTCGATATCGAGGCGATCGCCTGGCTGGAAGCGGAACTGAAATCCACCAAGGCCGGTTTCGTGCTGATCTCTCACGACCGGGCGTTCCTGCGCAACCTGACGCGCGCGACGCTGTGGATCGACCGGGGCGAGGTGCGCCGCGCCGAAGAGGGTTTCGACGGGTTCGAAGCCTGGCGCGACCGGTTGTGGGAAGAGGAAGACCAGCAGCGTCACAAGCTGAACCGGAAGATCAAGGCCGAGGCCCGATGGGCCGTCGAGGGCATTTCCGCCCGTCGCAAGCGCAATCAGGGCCGCGTGCGGGCGCTGCAGGATCTGCGCGCCGAACGTGCCGGTCAGATCCAGCGACAGGGTGCCGCGGCGATGGCCTTCGAGGGCGGGACGACGTCCGGCAAGAAGGTCATGGAGGCTGTTGGCCTGTTCAAGACCTTCGATGGCAAGCCGATCGTGCAGGGCCTTGACCTGACCGTCCAGCGCGGGGACCGGATCGCCTTCGTCGGACCGAACGGCGTCGGCAAGACGACCCTGATCAAGATGTTGCTGGGACAAGTCGAGCCGGATCAGGGAACTGTCAAGCTTGGCACGAACCTCGAGACCGCGGTATTCGACCAGACCCGCGCGCAGCTCGATCCCGACATGACGCTGTGGGACAACCTCGTGAACGACCCCGAAATGGGGGTGTCCGGCAAGGCCGACCAGATCATGGTGCGCGGCGTGCCCAAGCACGTCATCGGTTACCTCAAGGAATTCCTGTTCGACGAAGCGCAGGCCCGCGCGCCGGTCCGCGCCTTGTCGGGCGGTGAAAAGGCGCGACTGCTGTTGGCCCGCCTGATGGCGAAACCCAGCAACCTGCTGGTGCTGGACGAGCCGACGAACGATCTGGACATCGAGACCTTGGACCTGTTGCAGGATCTTTTGGGCGACTACGACGGCACCGTGCTGCTGGTCAGCCACGATCGCGACTTTCTGGACCGGACCGCAACCACCACCGTGGCGATGGAAGGCGATGGGCAGGCGACGGTCTATGCCGGTGGCTGGACCGACTATCAGGCGCAGCGAGGGGACCGGGCCCGCGCAACGGCTTCGGTCGGCAAGCAATTGTCGAATAAGGGAAAGCAGCCGCAGCCCGTGGCGCGCAAGGCCG
Organism: Loktanella sp. DJP18; assembly: GCF_049310965.1. NCBI lineage: Bacteria > Pseudomonadati > Pseudomonadota > Alphaproteobacteria > Rhodobacterales > Roseobacteraceae > Loktanella > Loktanella sp. DJP18. Next base: position 5,633 of record NZ_JBMERN010000050.1, read on the forward strand.
GACTGTCGTTCACCGAGAAACATCGGCTGGACGAACTGCCCGGCGTGATCGCCCGGCTGGAAGCCGAGATTGCCAAGCTGGAAACACTGATGGCCGACCCGGACCTGTTCACCCAGAACCCGGTGAAGTTCGAGAAGGCGACCGACGCGCTGACTGACCGTCATGCCAAGCTGGAAGAGGCCGAGGCCGAGTGGCTGATGCTGGAAGAAAAGGCCGCTGGCTAGGCGGTTGCGCGCCACTTCGCCGTAAGCGGGCAGAACCGGACACCCGCCCGGAACTGGTCTGCAACAGGTCAGTTTAACATTCTGACAATAAACTCAGGAGTTCTGACTAATGCGTATTCTGACTTTCCCTGCTATTGGCCTGCTGGCAACACCTGCCTTGGCACAGGACACCATGGTCGAGGTGCAGGACAGGGCCGCCTTGCCCGGTTTCGAAATCAATGCCGACGTCGCCGACGATCTGGACGTCCTTGCTGCCGCCGGTGTCAAGATCGGCGAGGTGGAGGAGGTCGTCGGCCCGGATCGTGACACGCCGGAAGCGCTGGTGGTGGATTTCGAGGACGAGGCTGCGACCTACGGTGCCGAGGACCGCGTCGTGCCGCTGACCGCTTTCCTGTTCGACGGCAGCGCGATGCAGTTGAACGAGGGCACGGACGTGACCGGTCTGCCGATCTGGAACGACTGATCCGGCCAATCGGGGCCCACACGTCCCTTCAAGGCGGAAACGAAAAAGCGCACCCGGTGAAAATACCGGGTGCGCTTTCATTTCATAGCCAGTGGCTTAGCCGTCGAAGTTCACCTCTTCCATGATACGCAGGGCGGCGGCGCGATGGCCGGCGACTTCGGTCAGGTCGATATCGTCGACGGTGAAGTCACCCCAGCCTTGCACCAGATCGGACCGCGCGGCACTGGGCAGCACTGGGTATTCGTTGTTCTCCTCGGCGTAGATCGCCTGCGCCTCGGGCGAGACGAGGAATTCCATCAGTTGCAGCGCCTCTTCCTTGTTCGGGGCGCTTTGGGTCATCGCGATGCCGGAGATGTTCACATGCGTGCCGCCGTCCTCGAACGTCGGAAAGCGGATGCTGACGCTGTCCGCCCATTCCACTTGTTCGGGATCGGCCAGCATCTGACCCATGTAGTATGTGTTGCCAAGGCTGATGTCGCATTCGCCCGCCCAGATCGACTTGACTTGCGCACGGTCATTGCCTTCGGGTTTCTTGGCCAGATTGTCCTTCAGCCCCTGCGCCCAGACTTTCGCCTCTTCTTCGCCGTGGTGGGCGATGTAGGCCGACAGGAGGGCGAGGTTATAATCGTGCAGGCCCGACCGGGTGCAGATGCGGCCCTTCCACTTGGGGTCGGCCAGGTCTTCGTAGGTCGTGATCTCGCCCTCGGCGACACGTTCCTTGCTGGCATAGACGATGCGTGCGCGGGTGGTCAGGCCGAACCAGGTGTTGTCGGCGCTGCGCAGATTGGCCGGCACCGCGTCCAGCAGCACCTGGCTGTCGACGGGCTGCACGGTGCCGCTGTCCACGACTCGCTGCATGTTGGCGATATCGACAGTCATCACCAGATCGGCGGGACTGCGCGCGCCTTCGGCGGTCAGGCGCTCGATCAGACCTTCGTTCACGAAAGCCAGATTGACCGCGATGCCTGTCTCGGCGGTAAAGGCATCCATGACCGGCTGGATCAGTTCCGGCTGGCGCGTGGTGTAGATGCTGACGTCGGCGAATGCCGGCAAGGCGCAGGCACCGGTCACGGTGGCCAGCAAGTGGGTGCGAATAGTCATGACAGTCTCCTTTGTGATGGGAAACGGTAAACCTGACTGTTTTGCTTTGGTCAATACCCGAATATTTTAGTCAGTCATATTCTCGGCGATCTTCGCCGCATTCCACAGGTCGTCCATCTCGGCCAGATCGCTTTGCGCGGGAGTGCGTCCGCGGGCTGCCAGTGCATCTTCGACCGACGCAAAGCGGCGCGTGAACTTTGCGTTGGCGGCGCGCAGCGCCTCTTCGGAGTCGACGCCGAGGTGGCGCCCGAGGTTCGCCATGACGAACAGCAGGTCGCCGTATTCCTCGGCCACCTTGTCCGGGGTCAGCGTGTCGCGCGCCTCGACCAGCTCGGCCGCTTCTTCTGCAATCTTGTCTACGACAAGGGCGATGTCGGGCCAGTCAAAGCCCACGCGCGCCGCCCGCTTTTGCAACTTCACCGCGCGCATCAGGGCGGGCAGGGCATGGGCCACGCCGTCCAGCGTGCGCCCTTCGGCCTTTGCGGCACGCTCTGCCGCCTTGATCCGTTCCCAATCGACGGTCTGCTGATCGGCGGACTTGTCGCGCGATTCGTCGCCGAAGACATGCGGATGCCGCGCGACCATCTTGTCGCTGATGTCGCGCACGACATCCTGAAAAGTGAACAGGCCAGCCTCCTCGGCCATCTGGGTGTGATAGACGGACTGCAACAGCAGATCGCCCAATTCGCCGCGCAACTCCTGCCACGCCTCGCGCTCGATCGCGTCGGCGACCTCGTAGGCCTCCTCGATCGTGTAGGGGGCGATGCTGGCGAAGGTCTGCTCGATATCCCAGGGGCACCCCGTCATGGGATCGCGCAGGGCGCGCATGATCGTCAGCAGGCGCGGCATCCCGGCATCTTCGTCGTGGATCAGGTCTTCGGTCATTGCAGGGGCCTTCATCATGGGTGACAACATGCTATTGCCCCAGCCGCAGGAGTGCCAGCCATGCCCGTCCTCAACTCCATCGCCGATCGCATGCCGCAGCTGGCCGCGTGGCGCCGCCACCTGCACACCATCCCGGAGGTGCGATTCGACCTGCATCAGACGGCGGCCTTCGTGGCGGACCGCCTGCGCGAAATCGGTGTGGACGAAATTCACGAGGGCATCGCCACGACGGGCATCGTTGCCATCATCAACGGCCAGAAACCCGGCAAGACCATCGGCTTGCGCGCCGACATGGATGCGCTTCCGATGGGCGAGGAGACAGGTTTGGACCATGCCAGCCAGCATGCTGGCGCAATGCACGCCTGCGGCCATGACGGCCACACGACCATGTTGCTGGGGGCTGCGCAATATCTGGCCGAGACGCGCAATTTCGCGGGCCGCGTCGCGCTGATCTTTCAGCCGGCCGAGGAAGGTGGGTCGGGTGCCGACGTCATGGTCAAGGCGGGCGTGCTGGACGATTTTGACGTCGATCAGGTCTATGCCCTGCATAATGCCCCCGGTACACCTGTCGGGCAGTTCTTCACCACGCCCGGTCCGATCATGGCGGCCGTGGATGAGTTCACGATCCGCATTCAGGGCAAGGGCGGCCACGGTGCCTTTCCCCACGATACCGTCGATCCGATCACCGCCGCCGTCAGCATGGTGCAGGCGATCCAGACGATCTCCAGCCGCAACCACTACGCACTCGACGATCTGGTGATCTCGGTCACGCAGATTCACGCAGGGTCGGTGTTCAACGTGATTCCTGATTCAGCCGTGATCAATGGGACCGTCCGCACCTTCGACCCTGCTGTGCAGGCGATGGTGGTGGCCCGGATGGAACAGATCGTTGCGGGGCAGGCGACGAGTTTTGGCGTGACCGCGACGCTGGACTATGGAAATGGCGATCCCGCCACGGTGAATGACCCCGACTGCACCGTGTTTGCGGCCTCGGTCGCGGCCGAAATCTCCTCCTGCGACGCCAATGCGACGCGCGAAATGGGGGCCGAGGATTTTTCCTACATGCTGCAGGCGCGGCCCGGCGCCTATCTTTTCGTGGGCAACGGCGATACTGCCGGGCTGCATAATCCAAAATATGATTTCAATGATGAAACAGCGGCTTACGGGGCGTCCTTCTTTGCCCGCCTGATCGAACGGGCCTTGCCGATCCCGTCCTGACATTGCCCCCACGCGGCGACATGTTATGTGATGCCGGAATACTGGGAGCATGTCATGCTGAAGAAGATCCTCATCGGCGTCGGTGTCGTCGCAGTGGCTGGCGTTGCCTACGTCCGCTTTTCGCCGACGGACTTTGCCACCTTCCACATGGCCCCCGTTGCGACCGAAGCCGGTGATACCCCCGGCATCAACAGCTTCAAGGCCGCCCGCCAGATCACGACGCCAGCCGCCGAGATCCTGCAGGCCGTGGACCTGATCGCGCTGGATACGGAACGGACACTGCGTGTAGCAGGATCGGTGGGCGAAGGTGTCGTGACCTATCAGACCCGCTCTGCCCTGATGGGTTATCCCGATTACACGACCGTCACCGTCATGGACGGTGTCGAAGGACCGTTGCTGGTCATCAACGCGCAGTCCCGCTTTGGCGCGGGCGACATGGGCGTGAACCGCGCGCGGGTCGAGGACTGGCTGGCCCGACTGGGATCGCTGGTCGTGCCGACCACTTGACGCTGACGGCTTCGCCTGCCACCTGACATCCATGATACCCGCAGACCGCATGGCCCAGATCATCGACCGTTTCCAGTTCCTGGAGGCGAAGATGTCGGGCGACATCGCGGGCGGAGATATTGCTGCATTGGCCAAGGAATACAGCGACCTGACGCCCGTTGTCGGTACGTTGCGCGCCTATCAGGACCTCTTGCTGCAGATCGCCGACACCGAAAGTCTGTTGTCCGATCCCGAAATGCGCCGCATGGCCGAGGATGAGCTGCCGGACCTGCGTGACCGCCTCGCGGTCAGCGAAAAGGCGGTGCAACTGGCGCTTCTGCCCAAGGACGCCGCCGATGCCCGCCCCGCACTGCTGGAAATCCGGCCCGGCACCGGCGGGGACGAGGCGTCGCTGTTTGCCGCCGATCTGCTGCGCATGTATCAACGCTACGCAGAGCAGCATCGCTGGCAGTTCGAGATCCTCGATCAGAGCGATACAGAGCTTGGCGGGATCAAGGAAGTCACGGCCCGCATCGCCGGAGATGGCGTCTTTGCCCGCTTGAAATACGAATCCGGTGTCCACCGCGTCCAGCGTGTGCCCGAAACCGAGAGTAGCGGTCGCGTCCACACCTCGGCCGCCACCGTCGCCGTGCTGCCCGAGGCAGAGGAGGTCGATGTCCAGATCCCGGCGACGGACATCCGCATCGACACGATGCGCGCCAGCGGCGCTGGTGGCCAGCACGTCAACACCACCGATTCGGCGGTGCGCATCACGCACCTGCCGACCGGCATTATCGTCGTCAGCGCCGAAAAGTCGCAGCACCGGAATCGGGAAATCGCGATGAATGTCCTGCGGACGCGGCTGTTCGACCTTGAACGCCAGCGCGTGGACAGCGCCCGGTCCGCCGACCGCAAGGCGCAGATCGGCACCGGCGACCGGTCAGAGCGTATCCGCACCTATAATTTTCCTCAGGGCCGCCTGACCGACCATCGCATCAACCTGACGCTCTATTCCCTCGGACAGGTGTTGCAGGGCGATCTGGATGCGATCATCGACGCCCTGCAATCGGACGCCCAGGCGCAACTGCTGGCCGAGATGGGCGCATGATCTGGGCCGACCTGCTGCGGCACGGGGCGCAGACCCTGTCCGCCGCCGGCATCGCCGACGCGCCCCACGACGCCCGCAGGCTGGCCGCCCACGTGCTGGGGATCGAGGCTGGCCGCATCACGCTGATCGCACAGGACGCCGTCACCCCCGGCATTGCCCAGCTTTACGAGGGTCTGATCGACCAACGTGCGCGCCGGGTGCCGGTGTCCCACCTGACCGGGTCGCGCCAGTTCTATGGCCGCGCATTCGAAGTGACGCCGGATGTGCTCGATCCCCGGCCAGAAACCGAAACGCTGATCGAAGCCGCCTTGGCGCGGCCTTGGCACCGGTTGCTGGACCTGGGCACAGGATCGGGCTGCATCCTGCTGACATTGCTTGCAGAACGCGGAAACCAGACCTTCGGAATCGGCACCGATTTGTCCCGTGCGGCGTTGGCTGTCGCCATGCGCAATGCGGCCAATCTGCGGCTGGGGGACCGTGTCCAGTTTCACGCGGGCGACTGGCTGGATGCCTTGCCGGTCAGCATCGCGGCCTTCGATCTGATCGTGTCGAACCCACCTTACATCACGCTGGACGACTATGCCGATCTTGCCCCGGACGTCGGCCTTTACGAACCGCGCTTGGCCTTGACGGACGAAGGTGACGGCCTTGGGGCATACCGCCGCATCATCCGGGCCGCACCCGCGCATCTGGTGCAGGGTGGCTGGCTGATGGTCGAGATCGGCCCGGCGCAGGGCCGGGAGGTCGCCGACCTGATGACCCGGCACGGCTTCGTCACCGTCACCGCGACCCCCGACCTTGACGGGCGCGACCGGGTCGTTGCGGGGCAGAAACCGCGCATCTGATCGCCGATCGGCAAAGGGCCGCGTTTTTGGCTTGCCACGCGGGCTCTGACGTGCAATTTCAACACGACCGGCGCGCAGAGTGCAGATGCGCTCGCTCCGGTTTGCCGCCAGACACCGCTTCGTCGTCCTTCGTGCACTCGGCACGGACAACCGGGGGACAAGCGCAACTAAGCCAAAGGGCTTGACGGAAGTTCATTCATGAGATCATCGAAGTCACGGTCGCGGGGCAACAAGAACCGCAACACCAACCGGCCTACGGGCGGCAACATCATCAACCGGGTCTTCGACAGTTCCGGTCCGGATGGCAAGGTGCGCGGCACGCCGCAGCAGATCATCGAGAAGTACAATCAGCTTCACCGCGATGCGCAACTGTCCAACGACCGCGTGAACGCGGAAAACTTTGCCCAGCATGCGGAACATTATCTGCGCCTGTTGGCCGAGGCACAGCGCGAAGTCGACCGCCAACGCGATGAGCAGGAAGAGCAGAACCGCGCGCGGCAGGCCGAACGCGACCGCGAACGCACCGAGCAGGAAGAACTGAACCGTCAGCGTCAGGCTGAACGCGACCGGGAACGCAACGAACGTCTGCGCGCGCAGGAAGAGGCTGGGAACAGCGGCGGTGACCAACCACGACAGGCCGACCAGCCGCGCCAGCATGATCAGTCGCGTCAGAATGATCAGTCCCGCCAGCAGGACCAGCCGCGTCAGAATGATCAGTCCCGCCAGCAGGACCAGCCGCGCCAGAATGATCAGCGTCGCGACGACGCAGAGCCGCAGGATGACGACAATCTGGTCGAGACGCCGGAAACCCGGAGCGATGCGCCACCGCCCAAGGCCCGCAAACCCCGCGCCCCACGCAAGCCCCGCCCAAAGCCCGAAGCGGACGCGAACCAGCCCACCGGCGATGGTGGTGAATGATCCAAAGGCCCCCGTTTCGGGGGCCTTTTCGTATCAGGGGGTCAGGCTGCGGGTCAGGGCGCAGAACTGCGCGAGCCCGATTTCCTCGGCACGCGCCGTGGGTGGGATGCCGACCGCGTTCAGGTGATCCTCGATGTCGGCACCCAGCGGTTTAAGCGCCGATCGCAGCATCTTGCGCCGCTGGTTGAATGCGGTGGCCACGACCCGGTTCAGCACCGCGGCATTGGCCGGATAGCGCGGCGCGGGCAGTGCGGTCAGATGGACCACCGCAGAGCTGACCTTGGGCGGGGGTGAAAACGCCTCCGGCGGCAAATCCATCACGATGCGCGCATCAGTGCGCCAGTGGACGAGCAGGGCCAGCCGCCCATAGGCCTTGTCGCCGGGCATCGCCACGATTCGCTGCGCGACCTCGCGCTGGAACATCAGCGTCAGGCTGTCCCAGAACGGCGGCCAGACGGTTGGCGACAGCCAGCGCACCAGCAGTTCCGTCCCGATGTTGTAGGGCAGGTTGGCCGCAATCCGGATCGGTGCCTCCAGCCGGCCCGCTACATCGACCTCAAGCGCGTCGGCGTTCAAAACCTCCAGCCGACCGGGATAGGCCGCGGCGATCTGCGCCAGCGCACCCATGCAGCGTTCGTCCTTCTCGACCGCCAGCACCCGTCGCGCGCCTTCGGCCAGCAGGCCACGCGTCAGCCCGCCGGGGCCCGGCCCGATCTCGAGGATGTCGGACCCTTTCAGATCACCGGCCATGCGCGCGATCTTGGCGGTCAGATTCAGGTCGAGCAGGAAATTCTGCCCCAGCGATTTCTTCGCTGCGATCCCGAATGTCTCGATCACCTGCCGCAGCGGGGGAAGATCGTCGATCTGGCTCATGATTTCATCTGGCCAGAGAAACTCCCGCCGGAGGCAACGGCACCGCCCCGCAGCCGCGCATCCGCCATGTCGCGCGCCATCCCCAGGGCCGCAATCATCGAGGTTGCGTCCGCAACTCCAAGCCCGGCAATTCCGAAGGCCGTGCCATGATCGGGTGAGGTGCGCACGAACGGCAGGCCGAGCGTCACATTCACACCGCCCGCGAAGTCTATGGTCTTGATGGGAATAAGTGCCTGGTCATGGAACATGCAGACGGCGGCGTCATAGCCGGCACGCGCGGCCGCGTGGAACATCGTGTCGGCCGGCAGCGGGCCGATCAGGGTCAGACCCTCGCCCCGCATCGCGTCAAGCAATGGTGCGATCGTCTCGATCTCTTCTCGGCCCATCTTGCCGTTTTCGCCGGCATGGGGGTTCAGCCCTGCAACCGCGATGCGCGGGGCGATGATGCCGAATTCCTGCATCAAGGCCGCATGGGTGATCCGCAGGGTATCGCGCAGCACCTGCGCGGTCAGGGCCTGCGGCACGTCCTGCAAGGGAATGTGGATCGTCGCAGGCACGACGCGCAGCGCCGCGCAGGCCAGCATCATCACGACCGGCACATCTCCAGCCAGGGCGGCGAGGTATTCCGTATGACCGGGATAGGCGAAATCCGCGCCGTCGATCAGGGCTGCCTTGCTGATCGGAGCCGTGCAGATTGCCCGCGCCTCACCGGCCTGCACCAGTGCCACGCCGTCCGAGATGGCGGCGATGACGCCCTGCGCATGAACTGGGTCGGGGGTGCCATGCCGCAGCCGTCCACCCAGATCGCGGGCGAGGACGGGCAGGGCGTCGGGGCAGGGACCCTGCGCCTGCTCTACCTGCGTGACGATCCGGTACGGCGTATCCGGCGGCAGGTGGCGTGGGTCGCCGATCCACAGAAGCGGCATGGTCGACCCCAGTGCCGCCCAGGCCTTCGCCGCAACCTCTGGTCCGATGCCGGCGGGTTCACCGCAGCTGATGACGATGGGCGCGTCCGGCCCGGCGGGGTGGGTCACGGGCGAATAACGGCCGCCGCACGCAGATCGGCCAGCAGGGCGTTGGCGAACTGCTCCAGCCGCTGACTTTGCAACTGGGCGCGCAGGGCTTCCGGGTCGGTCAGCGCGTCGCCGTAGGCCCGTCCACACATCATCACCAGCAACGCGTTGCCGCCACCGGTCGCCGTGACCGAAGCTTCATCCATGTCGAGCTTTGCCAGCTCCAGCGCGATCCCTTGCGGCACCTGGTCCGGTGCAACGGTTTCGCGGGTCAGCACATCGGCGGGTTGCCCCTTGGCCAGACCGAACAGGTCGTCGCAGGTGTCCACGCGCAGGGTCGCGGACTGTGCTGCCGCCGTGTCGGCAAAGGCCATCGCCGCGTAGTCGACCGTCGTGGGGGTCGGGCGGGCCTGCGGGACCTCCCGGATGCCGCGCATCTGGAACAGGGCCACGCCGTTCGTGATCGGAATCGGCGGCGTGACCTCTCCTACCGCGAGGCTGGAGATCAGGCCCTGCAAGGCGGGCGGATAGTTCGACAGCGGCAACCAGTTCAGCCGCCCGCCGTCCGCACGGCTGGGCAGCGCGGAATACTGGCGCGCCGCCGCCTCGAATTCGGCCTGCGACCGGGACTGTGCAATCTGGGTCGCGATGGCGTTCGCCTCGGCCGCACGGGGCGGCGGCGCGGGGATGATGATCTCGGTCAGCAAGACCTCCAGCGCGTCGGCGCTGCCGGATTGCTGGGCCAGCGCGCGGGCAATGTCCGCATCGGTGATCTGGGCCTGATCGGAATACCGCAAGCGGATGTAGTCGCGCCAGGTCACGCCGACCTGGACAAACTGTTCCAGCGTCGCGGCCGCAACGCCGCTCTGCGCCAATATCTGCTGAAACTGATCAAGGCTCAGGTTCGCGCGCGAGGCGAAGGCCTCGACCTCGGTCGCGATGTTTTCCGGCGTGATGCGGATGCCAGCGCGGTCCATTTCCTGCTGCTTCAGCCGTTCCTCGATCAACTGCTGGCGAGCGACATCGTCCAGGTTGCCGGGGGCGCGAAACAACACCAGAAGCCGCCGCCGCTGGTCCAGGTCATATGCGGTGATCGCACTGTCGTTCACTGTTATGACGGGCGAAAACTGATCCTGCGCGGTGGCTGCGGTCGCCAGGAATGGCAGCATCAGGGCGGTCAGAAGGGCAGTCAGGCGCATCGGGTCTTGGTCCTATCGTCGTGATCAGTTGCCGCAGGCAGTCGGGGCGAGCCGGGGCAGGCCATTGGCGGAAAAGCCCTGCAACGCCACCGACAACCCGTAATCCGTTGTCGGTTGCACCGTAGTCGAAGACGCATAGCGGCGCGAGACCGAAAGCGAAACAGTCACACATTCGTTGCGCCAGCCAAGCCCCACACCGGCGCGGACCGGCCCGTCGCGGGCGATGTCGTAGCGGGTATCAAAACTTACGTTCCAGGCGGGCGTCACCTGCACCGCCCCGTCGAAGCTGTATTCCGACACCACCTCGGTGCGTCCGATTGCCGGATCGGCGGCCTGCCAGATGTAGCCACCGGCCAGCTGCACCTCTGGCCGGTTCCAGAACACCCTTGCCGTCGCTAGCGTCGTCGTGCCGTCATCCTGCAATAGAGCGCGCCCGTCAAAGGTCAGGCCGCGCGGCAACGCGATCTGCCCTGCCACAAGCCAATCCGACACTGCGTCGCGCTGGCCGGACGTCAGGGTGAACTGCGGATCGGCCTGCGCCCGCAGGATGCGACCGAAACTCAATTGCGAGGTGACTCCTTCCGACCCGGCGCGCGTCCAGGTCAGCCCCAGCGCCAGCTTTGCGCCGTCCTCGACGGCGTCCTGACCGGTAAACTGCGACAGGGCCAGCAGGTTGCCGCCGTCAAGCTCGGGTCGGGTGCTGTCCTCGTTCGGTGGCACATCACCGATCCGCGCCGCATAGGTCAGTGCCGCCACCGGTTCCAGCACATGCCGCGTCCGCCCGTTGCGTCGCACCAGCGGATAACGCAGAACGATCTGGCCGTAGGGCACCAGCCGCGACAGCGTCGGATCGAAGTCGGTGGAATCGTTCACCTGCCACAGATCGGCCTGCGCCGCCGCCGTCCCGGTCAGCAGCACGCCCGACTGTGACAGCCAGTCCCGCGACCAGGCGGCGGTGGCGCCGGTCCGCGTCACGTCACGCCCCGGTGCGCCCAGATCCGCGCCGTAACGCAGCAGGGTATCGGCGCTGGCGGTCAGTGTCACGGTACCGCCCATCGCCGAGTAATAGCGGCGGACCAGCCCCGCCTGCGCCACCAGCGGCGGCAGGGTCGCGTTCGTCTCGTCCGCGCGCAGGGTCTGGTAATAGGACAGGCTTGCGGCATTCAGGGCGTCAGGGCGCACCTGCGTCAGGGCCACGATGCTGGACAGTCGGTCCGTGTCGCTGATGGCGTAATCGTTGAGGTAGGCGTTGTCGCTGGCCGTCTGCACGTCGAACCGCAACAAAACGTTGGACCCCAGATCGAAGGTGCCTTCGGCGAAGACATAGCCGCGGGTGCCGTCGCGGCCGGCCAGATCGTCGCGTGACACACTGGCGTCGATCTGCACGTTGCCATTGCGGAACGCCTGCCGATACCGGGATTCAAGCGTGCGCGTGTTGCTGGCCAGATAGGGCGTCAACAGCAGGTCCCGGCTTTGCCCGAGCGGCAGAAAATACGGCAGTTTCACGCCCAGACCCAAGCGATCGTTCGACCGGATGCGCGGGATCAGCAGCCCCCGCGCACGGGCATTGTCGGGATCGGGCAGGCGCAGATAAGGCAGATAGAGGATCGGCAGACCCTTCACGCGAAAGCTCGCGTTGGTAAAGTAAAGTTGCTGCGCGTCCTGATCGTGGAGCACTTTCTCGGCCCGGATTTCCCACAGCGGAGTCTTGCCGGCGCAGACCTGACAGGACGTGACGGCCGCCTTATAAAGCTGGCTGTAGCGCCCCTCGGCCCGGTCGATCTGATTGGCAGCCAGTTGCAATTGCTGGTCCAGCACCAGCCGCGCCCCCAGCAGCACGCCGTTTTCAAGCTGCGGGTCGATGTCGGCCTGCGCGGCGGTCAAGATCTCTCCATCCGGCCCGGTGATCAGGATCGGCCCCTCGATCCGCAGGCGGTCCGTGGGCTTGTCATAAGTGACGCGGGCGGCCTGCAGGCGGCTGCCGTCATACAGCACCTCGATGTTGCCGGTGGCGATCAGACGCTCGCTATTCTCGATGGTGACATCGTCCGCAACCAGCGTCGCGGCCATCTGGGCGGCAGCCATCTGCGGCAGCAGCAGGACGAGGAGTATCAGGGTAAGACGCATCATCCGTCCTCGCGTTGCAACAGGATGCCCATCGCGATGCCGGCAGCCGCCAGGGGTGGCACCCAGGCGGCGAGGGCCGCAGGCACATCGCCATTTTCGCCCAGGATCTGCGCGAAGTTTCGGACGAAATAGATTGAAAAGGCAAGAAGAATGGCGGTCATGACATTCAGTCCAACCTTGCCGCCACGCTGCGGGCGCATCGTGAAGGCCGCACCGATCAGCATCATGGCACCCAGAAACAGCGGCTGCGACAGCTCCATCTGGAACCAGACGATATGCCGCTGCGCCGAAAATCCGGCCGCCTGCAGCCGCGCGATGAAAGCCGGCAGATCCCAGATCGAGATCGAGCTTGGCGTGCCGAAGTTGTTGCGGATCTGGTCCGCCGTCAGTGTCGAGGGGAGCGTTCCGGTTGCCGCGACCTCGGCCATCGCCTCCGGCGTCGCATCGGTGTCCAGCGGCCAGGTCTTGACGCCCTCCATCATCCAGTTGCCATCCGAGAGCACGGCCTTTTCGGCCTCCATCCGGGCGCGGGGGGCACCGTCGGGGGCAAATGTCAGGAACGTCGCCTCCCACAGGGTGGTGCCCGACAAATTCGTGCGCATGGCATGGATGACCGTCTGGCCCATGTCGTCGCCCTGTCGGAGCCACAGCCCCGAAGAGGCGAGTGACAGCACCGATCCCGACCCGCGCAGGTCGGCCACCTTGGCGTCGAAGGCCCGCGATGTCGTGGCGACGATCGGGTTCAGCACTGCGACGCCAATCGCCCCGATCAGCACGGCGACCGCCAGAGGGGCCAGCAACAGGCGCAGACCCGACCGCCCCGCCGCCCGCGTCACGATCAGTTCCGACGACCGGGCGAGGCCGAGGAATAGCGCGATGCTGGCGATGATGACGATCAGTGGCAGGATCTGGTAGACGCCGCGCGGCGCGTCCAGCAGCGCCAGGCCAAGGATGTCCCCGAAGCCGCCGGCATCTGCCCCGTAACGACGCAGGTTGTCGGCCAGACCAAGAAACGTCAGGATCGCAGCGAAGACCGCGAAGATCGCGAAAAAGATCACGGCAAAGCGCCGGGCGAAATACTGGTCCAGGATCATGCTGGTGCCCCCGCCAGCGGGCTGCGCCGGAACAGGTAGGGCCTCCCCGCGACGAAAAGCAGCGCTACGATCATCGCAAAGCCGGCCCCGACGGCCAGGTAACTCGCGAACCACATCTGCGGCGTGGTCCGCGCGATGTTCAGGCCCGTCGTCTCGAGCGACTTGATCAGGATGATGAGGAAGACGGCGAACACGACCTGCGGCCAGACGCCGAACCGGCTGAAGCCGCCGATCATCAGCGCGGCGAAGCCCAGCAGCCCGCCAACGGTGCCCAGCAGCGCCTGATTCACGCGGTCATGCGCCTCTGTCACCAGTTGCGCGGCCGTGCGTCCGGTTTCCGCTTCCAGCGCGGCGGAGGGCTGCAAGAGCTCCCAGGTCATGACTTCGCGCGATGACCGCGTGTCGCGCGGGGTGATGCGGATCAGGTTGCCGATGTTGTATGAAAAATCCGCGAAATCGGTGACGAACAGCCGCTGGTCGGACGTGCGCAGGTTCTGCGACATGCCGTCCACCATCACGAGTTGCGCGTCGCCATCATTGCGCACGAGATAGGCGCGCCGCGCGGTGTAGGTGACCTGTGCCTCGGGGTCGCGCAGGTCGGACAGGAACACGTCCTGCAACTCTCCCTCTGGCGTGATCGCGCGGATGTAGACGGTAATGCCGTCGGTCGGTTCGATGAACTGCCCTTCGGTCAGGATGCGCGCGGTGATGTTCTGCGCGATCTCGGCCTGCCGCTGGTTCAGCGCGGTCGTCGACAGCGGCACTAGCAGGTGCATCAGGACCGAGACCATGAGCGCCACGATCAGGCCGAAATAGAACACCGGCCGCGCCATGCGCCACGGGCTGAACCCGGTCGCCTGCATCACGACAAGTTCGCTGTCCTGGCTCATCCGGTTGGTGACGTAGACCGATGCGGCAAAGGCCGACAACGGCAGCGCCAGCCGGATCACGTTGGGCAGCGACAACAGGATCAGCTCGACGATGATCGCAGCGCCCTGGCCGTCGGCGATCAACTGGTCGAACAGCCGCACCGCGGCGTTGATCCAGTAGATCAGCACAAGCACGAGGCTGAAGAACCCGAACGTCACCATTAACTGGCTCAACATGTAGCGGTCGAAACGGGCCAAAGGGGGGGTGTCCTGCGCAGCGGTTGCGGCAAACTAGCCCAAGGCCGCCGTCTCCGAAACTGCAAACTGGTCATTGCGGCGCGTCGCCGCTACCAAAGGGCAAATCCAGACCTGACGCCGGAAAGGCCCGCCATGACCCAGATCGCAGACATCCGTTTCGAAGCCGTCGATACCGACACCCTGGCCGAGATGCCGGGACTGATCGCCGTGCTGGTGGGTGAGGGGGGCAAGATGGATGCTCAGGCGCGCCGCGTGAACACCCTGACCCGCAAGGCGCTGGCCCGTGCCGTGGACAGCGAGGCGTTCACAAAGGCCAAGCCGGGCGACGTCATCCGGCTGGCCTTTCCCGCAGGGCTTGCCGCCGATGCGATCCTGGTCGTGAAAAGCGGTCCCAAGCCCGACCAGACCACCGCCCGCCGCATCGGCGCGCAACTGGCCAAGGCGCAGGGCAAGCATCCGCTGTGTGTCTTGATGGGTCAGACCGGTAGCGCAGAGGATGTGGCGCTTGGCCTTGCGCTGCGCGGCTACAAGTTCACCGATCACAAGTCCGACAAGGGGGACGGTCCCGGTCCCGTCACCTTGATGGTCGCCGACCCCGAGGCTGTAGCCAAGGCCGCCCGCACCGGCATGGCCGTGGCCGAAGGCGTGGTCTTTACCCGCGACCTCGTGAATGAACCGGCCAATGTGCTGACGACCGACGACTTCGCCGCCCGTCTTGCCGCGATGCAGGAACTGGGGCTGGAGGTCGAGATCCTCGAAGAGGACGACCTGAAGGCACTCGGCATGCGCGCCTTGCTGGCGGTTGGTCAGGGGTCTGCCAGTCCGTCGAAGGTCGTCGTCATGCAGTGGAACGGTGGCGGTGACGAAGCGCCCTTTGCCCTGGTCGGCAAGGGCGTCGTGTTCGACACTGGCGGCATAAGCCTGAAACCCGGTGCCAACATGGAAGACATGACGATGGACATGGGCGGTGCCGGTGTGGTGGCGGGCGTCATGCGCACGCTGGCGCTACGCAAGGCCAAGGCCAATGTCGTGGGGATCGTGGGCATCGTGGAAAACATGCCCTCCGGCACGGCCTACCGGCCCGGCGACGTGCTGACCTCGATGAAGGGCGACACGATCGAGGTCGTGAACACCGACGCGGAAGGCCGCCTCGTGCTGGCGGACGTGCTGTGGTATACGCAGGACAGATTCAAGCCCACCGGCATGATCAACCTCGCGACGCTGACAGGTGCCATGCTGGTGGCGCTGGGGCATGAGAATGCGGGCGTCTTCAGCAATTCGGACGATCTGGCCGGTGCCTTCCTGAAGGCCGCCGGGTCCGAAGGCGAGGGGGCCTGGCGGATGCCGCTTGCCCCGGCCTATGACAAGATCATCGACAGCCACATCGCGGACATGAAAAATTCCGGCGGTCGCCATGCGGGGTCGATCACTGCGGCGCAGTTCCTCAAGCGGTTCGTGAAGGACGACGTGCCGTGGTGCCATCTGGACATCGCTGGCGTCGCCAGCGTGAAGGCGGAAACGGCGTTGGCCCCAAAGGGCGCCACCGGCTGGGGTGTCATGGCGCTGAACCGGCTGATCGCGGACCGCTACGAATCCTGATGGGGGCGGTCTATTTCTACCACCTGACCGATAGTCTGCTGGAAGAAGCGTTGCCCCAGTTGATCGATCGCGCGCAGGGGCAGGGTTGGCGCGTGCTGGTGCGCGGTCGTCGGCCCGCGCTGCTGGACCGTCTGGACAATGTGCTGTGGCAGGGGCCAGACGACAGTTTCCGCGCGCACGGTCTTGCGGGGGATCACGACGGGGATCAGCCGATCCTGCTGGGGGTGGATACCCCCACCGACGGCTTTGCCTGCGTGATGAGCGTCGACGGTGCCGACTTGACCCCGGCCGAGATCGCGCAGGCCGAACGGGCCTGCATCCTGTTCGACGGTCACGACGGCGACGCCCTGCAACGGGCGCGCGACCAGTGGAAGGCGCTGACCGCTGCGGCGGTGACGGCGCAATACTGGGCGCAGGACGACGGGCGCTGGGTCAAGAAGGCAGAGGCGGGGTAGCGGGCCTCTCCCGGTTCAGTATGTGAAGGTCGGGTCGAAATCCTGCGGCAGTTGGGTCGTGGTCGCGCAACCGGCCAGCGCAAGCATCAGGATCAGGGTCAATCGCACGGTGTCACCTCGTCAGGATCAGTTCGTTGTCGCGAATCTGGATATTGCTGAAATTGCGCAGATAGGACATCCCCAGCAGCGATCCGTCCATTGCACCATCGTTCACCACGGCTGGCACATCCGCCTCGGTCACGCCGCCAAGGCTGACCTGATCCAGCGTCACCCCTGCCGTCCGCACGGTGCCGTTCGCCGTGCTTGCCTGCCCCAGATACCGCAGCGCATCCGTGTCGATCCCGACCTGCGCCGCATCGTCCCGCGACAGGACCATCTGGCTGGCCCCCGTATCGACCATGAAGGTCAACGGTGCCCCATTCACGTCAAGCCGGGCGTAGAAGTGGCCGTCCGCCTGTCGCGGCAGCACGATCTCGCCTCCGACGGCCACACTTTGCTGGGGGGCCACGGTCCCGCGGATGTCGTTCCACATGCCCGCCGCGGCGATCACCCCGACGAAGATCAGGCCCCAGATGCTGGCCTGCTGCGCGGTCTTGCCCATCTGCCCTCGCTGGCTGACGAAATAGCTGGCTGCGATCGCGCCGCCCAGCAGCCCGAGGTAGGTCATCTGCATGATCTGATCGGTGTTCATGCCCTGTATATAGGGATCAGCCCGCCAGTCCGAAACCCTTGAGCCCATCGAGGATGAACTGCACCGAAAGTGCAGCCAGCAGCATCCCCAGCAGCCGGGTCACGACGTTGATCCCGGTCTTGCCCAGCAGTCGTTCCAGCAGTCCCGCAGCCATGAACATCGCAAAGACCATGCCGATCACGACCAGCATGACGCCCAGCACCGCGCCGAACCCCAGTGCAGAGTCGGTCTGGCCGGTCAGCAGGATGATTGTGGCGATCGCACCCGGTCCTGCGATCAGCGGAATCGCCAGCGGAAAGATCGACGGATCGTGCTCCGGGTCGATGGCATCGTCCGCATTGTCCTGCCGCCGCGCCTGCCTGCGCTCGAACAGCATGTCGAGCGCCGTGATGAACAGCAACACGCCACCCGCGATGCGGAAGGCGGGCATCGAGATGCCGACGAACTCCAGCAGCGCCTCTCCGAAGATCGCGAAGGCCAGCAGCAGGCCGATCGCAACGACGCAGGCGCGAATGCCGATCTTGCGCCGCTGCGCGGATGTCATGCCCTGCGTCATCGCAATGAACAGCGGGGCAAGGCCGATCGGGTCGATGACGATGAACATGGCGGTGAAGGCGGCGATCAGGGTCGACAGGTCGGTCATGGGGGCGGCCTCTGGATGCCTCTGGCAGGAGTTTAATTTGCCAGATGAATGGGATGCGCGTTGGATGAGATGTCACGCGCCAGGGCGTTCACACGGCCTCCGACGAGAGTGTCGTCGACAAGGCAGAGAAGGCGGGTCACGCCTTCTCTGCCTTTTCCAGCTTTTCGAGGGCGGCCATCCACATGGCCTCTGCGCGGCCGAGGCCATCCATGACTTCCGCGTATTTCTTGTTCCAGGTTGCAAGCTCGCCGATCCGTGCATCCTCGTACAGGGCGGGGTCTGCCAGCTTCTTGGCCAGCTTGTCGCGCATGTCGTTGATCTTGGTCACACGCTCTTCGTTGCGGCGCACGTCGGACCGCAGGGCAAGGATCTCGTCCCGCGTCGGCTTTGTCACCTTGGCGGCGGCAGGTTTGCTCGTGTTGGCGGGTTTGTCAGGGGTCAGCAGCATCCGGCGGTAGCTGTCGAGGTCATCGTCATAAGAGGTCACATGCCCGCCCTTGACCAGCCACAACCGGTCCGCGACCATCGACAACAAGTGCATGTCGTGGCTGACGAGGATGACGGCACCGGAGTAGGCCGTGAGCGCGTCGACCAGCGCCTCCCGGCTTTCGATGTCGAGGTGGTTCGTCGGCTCGTCGAGGATCAGCAGGTGCGGCGCGGGCAGGGTGGCCAGCAACAGCGAAAGGCGCGCCTTCTGTCCGCCCGACAGACGACCGACTTGGGTATCTGCCTGATCGGCACCAAGGCCAAATCCTGCAAGCCGCGCCCGTAGCCTGGCCTGACCTTCTTCCGCGCGTTCGCGCATCAGGTGTTCCAGAGGCGTTTCCTCGATCCGCAACTCGTCCACCTGATGCTGCGCGAAGAAGCCGATGCGCAGCTTGTTGGACGTGACCATCTTGCCGCGTGCCAGCTCGAGGCGGTTAGAGAGCATCTTGGACAGTGTCGACTTGCCTTCGCCATTACGGCCCAGCAGGGCGATGCGATCGTCCTGATCGATGCGCAGGTTCAGATCGTGCAGCACGATCGTGTTGCCGTAACCCACGGCACCGCCTTCGACGCTGATGATTGGCGGTGACAGCTCCTCGGGCTCTGGGAAGGTGAAGACCGTACGCGCCGCGTCTGCGGGAACGCGGATCGTCTCCATCTTTTCCAGCGCCTTGACGCGGCTTTGAGCCTGCTTGGCCTTGGAGGCCTTCGCCTTGAAGCGGTCCACGAACTTCTGCAGATGTTCGCGCCGGGCGTCCTGCTTTTTCGCGGCAGAGGTCAGAAGTGCAATCTTTTCAGCGCGTTGCCGGGCGAATTGATCGTAGGTGCCGGTGTAGTAGATCAGCCCCTTGTTTTCCAGATGCAGGATGCCGCCCACCGATCGGTTCAGCAATTCGCGGTCGTGACTGACGATCAGCACCGTGTGCGGATACTTGGCGATATAGGCCTCAAGCCACAATGCACCTTCAAGGTCGAGGTAGTTCGTCGGCTCGTCCAGCAGCAAAAGGTCAGGTTCCGAGAAAAGGACCGCCGCGAGCGCCACGCGCATCCGCCACCCGCCCGAGAAGCCGGAACAGGGCATCCGCTGTTCCTCGTCGGTAAAGCCGAGGCCCTTGAGGATGGTCGAGGCCCGCGCCTCGGCGCTCCACGCGTCGATGTCCGCAAGCCGCGTCTGCACATCCGCGATGCGCATGGGGTCGGTGGCGGTCTCGGCTTCGGCCAGCAGCGCCTCGCGTTCCGAGTCGGCGCGCAGCACGGTGTCGATCAGGCTGACCTCGTTGCCGGGCACCTCCTGGCTGACGCCGCCGATCTTCCAGCCGCGCGGCAGGGTAATCGTGCCGGTGTCGAGGATCATTTCGCCCCGGATGATGCGGAAAAGGGTGGTCTTGCCGGTGCCGTTGCGACCGACCAGACCGACCTTGTGACCCGTGGGGATCGTCACGCTGGTGTTTTCCAGCAGCGTGCGGCCTTCGACGGAATATGTGATGTCTGAGATTTTGAGCATGGCCGCCGCATAGCAGAGGCGGCGGCCATGGGAAAGCGGGCTTTAACTGCGTTCCTGCGCCACGTCGCGGTTCCAGATCGTGGGGTCCACGCCCTTGTCGATGTCGGGGTGATCCTTGAACCGGAACAGGGGCGTCTGGCCCGCCGCCTTCTGGCCGAAGTAGTCTTTCGTCAGCACGGCCACGGTTTTCGACAGGATCAGAATAGCGACAAGGTTGATCGTCGCCATCACCGCCATGCTGGCGTCCGCCAGGTTGAAGACCGCCGACACCGGCTGCACCGCGCCCCAGACGACCATCGCCATCGCCAGGGTCTTGAGGATCATCAGCGGCACGCGCCCCCCCAACCCCAGAAACTCCATCGCGGATTCGGAATAGGAGTAATTGCCGATGATCGAGGTGAAGGCGAAGAACAGGATCGCCACGGCGATGAACACGGGACCCGCGGCCCCGATATGTTCGCTGAGCGCGTTCTGCGTCAGCACCATGCCCTGCGCCCCGTCGGGGCCGTAGTCCACGGCACCCGACAGCAGGATCATCAGCGCCGTTGCCGTGCAGATCACCAGCGTGTCGATGAACACGCCAAGGCCCTGCACCAACCCTTGGGACGAGGGATGGTGCGGGTCCGGCACGGCGGCTGCGGCGATGTTGGGTGCAGACCCCATGCCCGCCTCGTTCGAAAACAGGCCGCGCTTCACGCCATTCAAAAGGGCTGCCATCAGGCCGCCGGTGAACCCGCCCGCCGCCTGCTCAATCCCGAATGCGCTTTTCACGATCAGCGCCAGCATGGCCGGCACCTCGGTGATGTTGATGGCGATGACGTAAAGGGCGACCAGCAGGTAGATCCCGGCCATCGCCGGCACGATCTTTTCCGCAACACTGGCGATGGACCGGATGCCGCCAAAGATCACGATGCCTGCCAGCGCCGCGATCACCAGCCCGGTGACGATGCCGGGAATGCCAAAGGCCTGGTCCATCGCCTCTGAGATCGAGTTGCTTTGCACGGCGGAAAAGATCAGGCCGAACGACAGGATCAGGCAGACGGAAAAGGCATAGCCCATCGGCCGCGATCCCACGCCGTTCGCCATGTAGAAGGCCGGACCGCCGCGATACTGGTGATCCGCGTTGCGCACCTTGTAAAGCTGCGCCAGCGTCGATTCGGCATAGGCCGTCGCCATGCCGACCAGCGCCACCATCCACATCCAGAAGATCGCACCCGGTCCGCCCAGATAAATCGCCACGGCGACACCGGCGAGGTTGCCCGTGCCGACGCGACTCGCAAGAGAGATCGTCAGCGCCTGCAGCGGACTGATACCATCCGTTGATGTTTCGCGCGACCCGGTGATGACGCGGAAATATTCGGGAAAGTGGCGGAACTGGATGAAGCCCAGTCGGACCGTGAAGAAGATGCCGACGGCCAGCAGGCCGTAAACCAGCACATATCCCCAGAGTATGGTGTTCAGGAAATCGACGATGACATTCACGGGCCCGGGTCCTTTCACTGGAATGTGACAGAGCCCAGAGCGGGTTGCGTTTAATCAGTTTCATAGCCAGCGGCCTTGAAGAAGTTGTAGCACTCC
>NZ_JBMERN010000051.1:0-26906 GCF_049310965.1 Loktanella sp. DJP18
GTTTGCCTCGAACCTCAAAACGATCCAACCTCGATTGAAGTTTTCGCGCAACTGGCCTGGGGGGCAAATGTCTGTGGCGTCTCGGTTTGCGATGGCTGTTTGGCGTAGAGATCTATTGTCCAGAACCCTGAGATCCTGATCTATTTTACGCACATCCTCAGGACCTGAAGGCTTCTGAATGGGAAGTGTTCCCGGGAAGTCTTTTACAGTTCGAACCGGTACCTTGTTGTCTTCTGCTTCTCCGTTTGCAAGCCTCGCGATGATTGCTTCGATCGGATCGCTTTTCCGCTTCTTGCGTGGCATGGCGGTCGGGTCATATTCGCTGCTGACGCCTTCTCGATCGTCGTCTTCGATTATTCCGTCTCTGTCATCTTTTGCGGTTGTGCTAGTCGTCGGTTTAGGTTTTGCGTCCGCAGTAAGTTCACCGAGGAAGTCTGATATGTCATTCAGGTCCTGGTCTTCGAGGAACGGGTCATCTAATGTATCAGGCTTCGATGGCCCGTCAGACTTCGACACCGCAGCAGGTGCTTCTATTAGGTCTTCGATCGCTTCAAATCCTGACGAAGTGTCATCAACAAAGAGATCCGAGGCTGTCGCCTCTTTCATCTTCATGTCAAATGTTTCCTCAAGTTTCTTAGAGGACGCACCCAAAGCCATTCCATTCATCGTGCACTTTGAAACCAGTTCTTGAATCCGCTGTTTACGGTCCGCAATCAGAAGCGCTTCACTCTCGAGTGCGAGTCTTGTTTGGGCATCATCCCCAATGGTTGACACATCGTCTTTCTTTAAGATGCGCATGACTTCGTCGTTCAGGAAACTGTCTCTTCTTGTCACGCGATGACCGAGAAGCTCTGCTGTGATCAGGTGCGATATTGAGCGACGGGCAAGCGTTATCCCTTTGCTCGCGATACCAAGGAGAGCTTCTTTTTTATCGCTCATGGACGTGTGGTTGAGATCCTGTGATGTCTGGAGCATCTCTACGCGGTCCATCCACGGAGTCTCGGCCTGTGCGACGCGCCACCTGATTTCTTTACGGGCGTTTCGCTTACCTCGCTCCGTTTCAAGGCCGAAGCTTTCGAGGGCAGATGATTTGTTTCCAAGGTGTTCGGTCGGTTCCTTTGCAAGACCAGAATCCTTGTAGGATCGAGGGTCGTTTCGCTTGGCTAGGCCAGCCATAGCGAGGTAGTAGTTGCATGTATCAGCAAATGCACTGCGAAGCTTTTTTGGCCAGGCGATATCTCGCGTGTCGACATGCTTGGGCTTCCTGTATGGTCGCGTCGTGGCGATACTGCGGTTCGCGCGACGCTTCTTCTCAGTGACTTGAAAATCCCAAGTTCCATCATTCGAGCGGGCGGCCGGTCTGTCCCAATACGTGACGTGAAGATGGTAGTTGCGAGGGTCGTTCTTCTTGGTTGGTGCGTGCAGTGTCGCCCAATATGGAAGGCCTCTGTCTTCAAACGATTGCTGGCAGAAGTCTCGCGCAATCTTGCTGCGATCTCGGCTGTCGAGCTCGACGGGCAGCTCCGCTATGATGCGTGATTGAACGCGTGCATTGCGTTGTTCAGAGCCCTCGACTTCGTTCCAGAATTGCTTTCGTTCAGCCTTGGTGTTTCCAAGCGTTCCAAAGCTGATGTTTCTGCGGTCCACGACCCTTTCCGGGTAGTTGAATACATGATCGCTTTTGGCGCCGTCGTCGTCTGTGGCGGGAATCTCGAGCAGGTCCTTGTAAATGTCAGGCTCTGTTTTTTCGGCAGCGGACGGTCGTTCGATATATCCTTGGTGTGCGGCGGATGTTGTTTGAGAAAATGACCCGTCAGATATATCGTTTTTCTTCGACACAGTTTTGTGTGCGAAGTGGAATGTGGTCCCACGGTCTGTCGAGGGACGCGATGATGGGTGTGATGGCGCACTGAAGTCAGGCGTCCTAGCAAAGCGACCTTTGCCTCCACCGAAGCTTCCGGCTGTTTTCACAATTTCAGTGAGATCACGAAGAATTTGAAGATCGCTCGACATGCCAGCCGCCCAATATAACGGTTTTTGTTCGTGAAGGGAGATGGGTCTTTGCGACCATCTTTGCGGTATTGCGCCTTCATATAGAATTTATTCTCCTTCCGATTGACGCACATTGCCTAGAATTTTGCAGCAAGGCCCTGTGTTTCCTACGTTCTCGCTGGACCGTCACGTGAGTCAAAATGCCAGTAAGACCAAGAATATCAAGATCAGGATGGCCTTGGGGACGTATGTCTCCTGTCCACCGTATCCGTGATCTGAAGGCCATGGTCGATAAAAACCGGGCTCAAATTCCGATCATCAAGGACCAGGCGGAAGAAGCCATCCGGAGGATCGAGTTGAATCTGAGGGTGTTGGAGGAACAGGTGTCAGTAGCTCAGGGATTTCTCGAAGAAGAGGTGAGGTCGGAAAACAAGAACATTGCCTACGAACTTCAGATTCTCGGCGTCGATATGATCGAGAGGGTTAACATCGCGCCGGACCAGAAACTACTGAACCGCGAGCTGAAGGAAATTCTCGAACAGGTCAAAAACAAGAGAGCACAAGACCCTAAGGATGTTGATGAGCTGGACGGTTTTTTCACTACGTAAACGAAACACACAACGAAGGACACGATATGAGTATGAATAAGTTTGAACGTCGCCGGCTTGAAGCCCAACAGAAATTCGAAGCCGATATGGCCGCCCTCCATGACGCTGAACGTAAGGAGATCGAGAGAGTCACCGAACCGGTGATTTCGAAGATCGCAAAGGTCGCGGAGGAAGAGGCGCGTAAGCTATTGGAGGCGAATCCAGAATACCTTGATGGGTTCACTTTCAAGAAGCGCGATGCTGCCAAGATGGTGCGTGAAGCAATCCTGTCGATCTTCGGTGTCAACGCATCTGATGACGGTGATCAGGCAAAGCTGTCAACCCAAGTTGCCGTGGAGTCATCGTCTGAAACCCCAAGTGAAGATCCTTCTGATGACAATCATGATGGCGCCTCCACTCAGCCAATCGATGCCGACGACAAGGCTTGACGGCACTATGCTCGAACCGCTGAGAGGGTGGTTCGGGCAAGCGTAGTATATGAAGGATTTCGGAATGCGTTGGCTTCCAATAACAGCAGTCATTTCTGGCGTCTTGGCGACGATCGGTGGCGCTGGTTTTCTCTACGTCAAAGACTTTAAGGTTCAGTCGATTGAAGTCTGGCGCATTGCATTCAACTTCCTCCTCGATGACCCGGCCCGCTACGTATCTCAGGTGATTGTCGGCGACCAAGGGCAACTTCTCGGCGGCATCCTTGTCTCGTTCATCGGGGTGTCAGTTCTGACAGGGACTCTGATCGTTTCCTGTCTGACAATAATCTCGTCGTTCGTCATCCGCTTGCTGCGGCGTATTCGCTTTTCTGTGAAGGGCGCGAAGTCGAACTCACCGAGGGCGTCGAATTCATTGTCGTCTTCCGACGCGAAGAACGACAAGCTAAAACGATTCAAGCTTCCGAGTCTTTCGCTCCCTAAAATTGGGAAGACGGCCTTTGAGGATGGATCTGCGAACCTCGAAGGCAGAGGCGGATCAGAAGTGCTGACGAAGGTTAGGGTGATCTACCAAGGGTGGATGAAGCGCCGCGTGAATACTGGCGCGACCCAGGTGATTGTCTCTTTTGGCGGTGCGTCAAAAGTTATTGCAGAGGTTTCCCATGACGTTACTTTTTATGAAGACGTGAAGGCGTGGCATGCGCGCGTAAAGAAGTCATCTGGAACAGACCTGAGCCTGGTGGAAGAAGCTCGGATGTTGCGCAAGAGCATGACAAATGCTGTGGCTGAAATGGTTCTGGAAGAAGATCCAATGAACGGGCACTTCCTTATGAGGATGCTGACTGCTTGGGCTGATAAGACTCACGATACTGGAGTCACACAGAAGGTGGTTGTGAAGCCAGCTGTGAGTGGCGAGACGACCCTCATTCAGACAGCGATTAACGATGTGATGATGAATGGGATTTCGACGGAGAATGACGGTGAAGACCGGGTCGATCTTGACGACAATGGTGCGGGATTTTTGCCAGACGAATTGTTCGATATCATTCGTCAAGACGAACTTCTGGACGCCGCTGGCAATGCGGAGAATTTACCGAAGGTCGATCCATCAGCCGATCGCGATATTGCGCTTGAGGACGATGAAGGAGAGACACCTTTTCTTGATCCGGGAGATTTCGTCGGTGCTAGTGATGATGTTAATGACGGTGATGTTGATGTGGGTGAAGCACCCAGTCAGATTTCAGCTTCGGATGCAGAACATGCCCAGGATAACAAGCTTCTGGAAGGCCATCTTAAAATTGTGTTCGAGCTCAGCATTCTGTCGTCGGAGGTGGCTGAAGGAGTCATTGAATGGCCGGAGTATTACCAGGAGACCAGGCAGCGTGTGAAGGCGTTGGAAGATGCGATGATTGCCATCATTGAGACGATAAACACGACCGATGATAGCGTTATCGAGAGTTGGCTGGAGGAGTATACCGGCGCCAGTGAATGGGATTGGTTCGGAGAAAACTGGCAAAATATTGAAAGGGTAAGGAGCGACCTGCTGGAGGCGGTCGTCGCAGGTGACAACGAGGATGACTCCGGTGACGCTGAGGGCGGAGGTATGGGCGAAGTTGATGATTTCTCTGTGACCACGAAGGCATTCGGCGGCGGAGCCAAGCCGAAGGTTGGTCAGAAATTTCCACCTGCTGTTGAAACACCTGATGTCGTGGCGGGAGACCGGGAATCGAATGCAGTTGTAGTCGATGATGCTGAGCAGGAAGCATTTACCGATGTCTCGCCAGAAGGTCAGAATTTGAGTTTAGACCAACTGGAAGAAGTTGAGATGTGCGACGAGCTTTTGACCAAATGGGGCTATGCCGCCAAGGCGGCCGGAGCTTCAGAAGCGAAGATTGTCAGCACCGTGGTATCGAAGATTGGGCTGAAGCGTAAGGTTGAGGGCGTTCTTCACATGACGGCCACTTGGAAGGACTCGTCCAAAGCAGAAGTGAGACGCATCAATATCATTTTCAGGTATGTGCCGGAGGGCTCATGGACTCTGAATGTCGGCGAAGATGTCCGTCTGGTAGATGGCCGCGGAAACTACGTGATGGTGAGAGGAACGCTTCTGAACCACCCTGAGCTTAAGGATCAGACAACGGTCATTCACTTCTATGGTGAGGGTGTCAGCTCGCCCATCGAGATCGAGCCCGTCAACGGAGTTCATGTGGTGAGTAAAGTGCTCAGTCCAGACGAGGTGAAGAAGATTGTTTTCGTTTGAGTTTCGCTATTCTAAAACCGGCCAATATTGAGTATACCGTCCCAGACGCCCTTGACGCGCAGAAGGTTTGCGCAATCTTATACTCAAAATTGGGGTCGAAATGCGTTATGATAATCTGATGGAACTCTTTCCGGATCAAGGAAACCTGAGGCGGTCATTCGTCTATGACGTGGCCGCGTCGATTGCTGAAGGTTTGAGATCCTCAAGCGCAAAGAACAATGTGCGGCAGACGTCAGACTTTGTGAATGGGATGCTCTTTGCGGGGCTTCTTCTCGAGAAGGGTCGTGGTGCTCACAGGAGCTTTGTGAAGGCCTTCAAGGAAGGCCTTCCTGAGATGAGGCGCGTCGTTGAAAACGATAATTTCACACATGCTCAAGACATCAAGGCGCGTATGGCGCGCCACTCGATTGGCCCAAGCGACATGACGCCTGGCGAGATGCTCGTGACAGTGGGATTGAGCGCGGAAGGCGTCATTCGCGAGATCGGCGAAGAGCAGGGGCTCGAGGGATCAGAGCTTATGGATGTCGTGACGTTCGCAGTCGTTCTTGCGATTGTGGCAACGACACGTCCGGAGGCGCTCGACCTTTTGTTCGCGAAAATCATCGAAAGTGTCGAGCATAAGGCTGGGGTTTGGAATGAGATCATTCCAAGTGAAGAGGAAATCTGGGGCGATGACGTCGACTGAAATCAGTCGACGCTGAGCTTGCGGAGGCTGAGCTTTACAGACTTACGATCGTTCTTCTTGCGCCGATTAGGGATAGACTGCGGTCGTGTATCGACTGCGATCGCAACGCCGGCGTTGCCGGCGCGCATGAAGAGCGCTGCTGCGTGCTCGTTCCGGCCTTTAATGGTTTTTTTCATTTTTTTGCGGCCCTTGCGTTTGGCGGTTCTCACTTATGAGAACTGCCGAACGCAAGTGGCCGCGATTTCAGATCTTCTGGTCCTAGCCTGTTATGCTGCGAGCGCCTGTCGGCCGCCGACAGACCATGAGATGAGAACAAGGCACCAGATGTAGCCGCGAGATCCGCTTGTCTTTGTGCCGCTGCGTCGACGCCAGAACCCAGTGAGCTCGACACAATCTGAAGACGCTGCGGCTTTCAGGAAGTCAGCCGAGCGATCGGCTGTGATAAGGACTTCGAAGTCGTTGCGTGTATTCGACATGCGGACGACGAGATCACCTCCATTGTAGTAGACCTGCTCCATGCCTTTGGCGTCGGAAACGGTTCTCACCTGGCGGCCGATGGCACATTCTTCTGGGGATGTTTGGGACATTGCTCGTTTGGCTGGATTGCATTAAGCAAGTGCGAGAGCGCTTGCTGGCGACAGGAGGCGGTCGATGCCGGCGATGACGTGAGATATCTCAGTCTTGTAGCGAGGGTGCCGACGTAAGGCATACAAGAGCATTGGCAGGACCTTTGATGCCGTCTCAAAACGATACTCGGACTGCTTGCAGTCGCTGAACGCACCTCTCATGGTGCTGAGGTTATGACGGCGATCATAGCCCTTTACGATGGCTGAGATCGGGTCTGTCGCAATTCGCGCAAACGGATTCCGGGTCTTGTCGAGAAGTGCAACACGATGTGAGATCACTGCACCGAAGCGAGAAGATATTTCCTGGTCACTGACGCCGTAGTCTTCGGGAACGTCATGAAGGAAGCTGACGGCCAGGACGTCTTCGCGTTCCGAACTGTGCGGAGAGGCGAGGATCATTCCGGCCATCTCGACTTGATGGGAGAACTCGTGAGAGCCGTCCTTTCGACGTCCAGTATGATACTTTTCCGCAAATGCCATAGCGCTCAGGGCCAGATGCATGTTGTTTCGCGCGAGGCTCGCGCGGAGTGATGTAAGGCGCATGTCGAATGTCATCATATCTCCTTTCGCGGTTCCTGTTTCTGCCTTCACCAATGAGGCAGAAACAGGAACGAGAAAATCTCAGAAGAGGCTCATCTGTTGAGCAGGGCGATGGGCCGATCGGCCAGCATCATCTCTCGAGATCACAACGTCGCGGGCGGTGATTGAGGTGGTGCCACACCGGATCGTGCCGCGGTGAAAGCCAGGCCCGGATGCGATCATGCGATCGCCGATGTGCGTCCCGGCAAGCTCGGACACTTTGCAGCGATCGAACACATCGACTTCGATCTGTAACTGCGGAGAGC
This sequence comes from Loktanella sp. DJP18, assembly GCF_049310965.1. NCBI lineage: Bacteria > Pseudomonadati > Pseudomonadota > Alphaproteobacteria > Rhodobacterales > Roseobacteraceae > Loktanella > Loktanella sp. DJP18. The sequence continues at coordinate 7,442 of NZ_JBMERN010000051.1, forward strand.
TGACGCGGACGGTGGCATAGCGCGCACCGCGGCGGGTGTCGCGAAACTTGATTGCGGTAATGACGCCGTCGACGCTGAGTTCATTTTTTTTCATTTGACCGTGCTCCGAATGGACTCTTCTCACCAATGAGAAGAGGCCGGTCGGTGTGCGGTCGCGTTCACTCGCAAACGGCTACCAAAGAGAAAATCCGGACCCGTGAGGGCCCGGCTTTACGTATGGGTCAAAAGGGGATTTCTTCCATGACGCGACCTGCGGTCGGTGTGTCGTGGAAGACTTCGATGCCATCCACCTCCATCAGTTCAACGCCTTCCACAAAGGCGTCTTCATTGATGCGGATGTGCAGTGACATCCGGCCGGAAACGGTTGCACAGCGCGGGTCGGTTGGCAGCTGAAGCAGCAACGACTGTGGGAAACGGATCACGGTCGTTGCTTCGCCCGTTTTGCAGACGAGGTCCGCGTGAGTGCCATCATAGAGCAACGCAGACGGATTGATCGGAAGGAAGATATCCTTGCGGCCGAGGTCAACACTTTCAGTCATCTCATGTCTCTCCAATTTTAGCGGCCACCCCTCGAAGGGTGATCTCATCAATGGGATCACACTGAGGAGGGGCGGCCCTCCGACCCGTGTCTATGAAGAAAGAAAGACAAACAGACAGAGGGGATGGTTGTCGGACTCTCTGCGGTCCGGAGAGCGGAGCGCAGTGTCCACTCCCCCTATTGGGAAAGATCAGTCTTCGAAGAGATCGTCCGAAATGAGATTGCCTGCTCCAGCTATCTCGTCATCCTCTCCGTCGAGGCTGCAAGTGTCGAACGTTGAGAGAGCGAACGCCTGGATCGGAGTGGGAGACATCGGCCCTTCGTCCCCGACGAAGTCATCGGGGTTCCAGCTCTCTACCTCCCTATGTGGAGCATTCTCCGCATAGGCGACAATGGCATCCATCAGTAGGATGGTGTTGTTGGCGTAGAGGCCGGAGCTTGCGACGGGATTGAGCTCGATCACGAGGGGCTCCCCCTGTGCGTCGAGTGCTACGTCCAGCACATAGGCATCGAGGCCGGGCGCCTCTCGGGCAATCTCTTCGGCAACCTGCCAAGCGTATTGCCACATCTTGAGTGCGGTGCGCTTGCGGTCCATCCGATCCCGTGTATCCATCTCCCCGCTATTACGGGTGATCTCCCATACCGGGGGAAGTGTTGTATCCCAGTGGATGTCGTCCATCGGTGTATGGCTCTCGATGCACGCGGCACCGGTGATCACCTTACCTCCCACCACGAAGAAGCGCGTCTCGTGGGTCATCGTCACCTTCTCTTGCACGAGGAGAGACGCAGGATCTCCCTCGTAGCGGGCAAAGTGGAACTCCACATCTTCGAAGAACATGCCTTGCCCCTTGGAGGCATCGAAGTCCTTGTCGAGTGTGTAGGTGAGGAGCGGCAGCGCTTTGCCGGGATACACCTGCTTCACGATGACATCGCCGGGTGCCAGGCTTGCCATAGCGGTGCCCAGCGCCGTCGAGGTCAGCCCTTGGCCGAAGACAACCTTGCGATCGCCGGCGGCCGCGCGGTCGCCCGGCATGTCAGCAAGTGCCAGCTTGCGACCAGCGTGCCGATGGAAGGTTTCGAGCTCTGCGTAGTGGTTGGCCTTGCTGTCGCAGGCAGCTGGCCAGCCCAGATCGAAGAAGGGCATCTCGTAGGGATCGCTCTTCTGCTGACGACCGATCAGGATATCGCGGCACGCTTTGCCGGGAATGACGTAGAGCGGATTCATGACCGCGCGGCGCAAGTGAGCAGCGGGAAGAACCTTGATCTCGAGACCGAGGTGGATCGCCTGCTCCAGCATGCAGACCGGCTCGACCCAGTCCTCGTAGTCCACACCAGCGTCGACAGTGATCTCTACGCCGATGTGTTCCGAGATGACCGTATAGAGATGACGATCCAGATCGGTGCGCGGGGCGGGAGCCTTGAGGATGTCACCACAGGGGCGGAAGAAGACGGTCATCGGGATCTCCTGATCTCGGTATGGGGGAGGGGCCGACGTCGACGGTCAGTCGAGGTAGGCGTGATGACCCTTGCGGTCATCCTCGACGGTCAGGCCGTGCTCTACGGCGAGAGCGTAGGCCTTGGCGTAGGCGGCGTCCTTGTCATCGCCGAACAGCTCGCGGGAGGCGAGATCCCATTCGTCAGCCTCGTAGTCGCGCACATGGGCGACGGCGAGTTTGGTGCGGTCGCGGCGGGGATAGATCACACGGTAGTCGAGCATCGGTCTGCCTCTCTGTCTTTCTGTCTGTCTTTTGGGAGCGTCGCAGGTGAACGCGGCCCCTTCACCTATGAAGGGGCTGGGCTCACCTGGTCTGAATCTCGGATCACCTGACCCGATCCTGAAAAGGAAAAGCCTCGCGCCCTCAGGCGGCCATCGGCACGGTGGCCCCGTGGTAGCCGACCCAGAACTCCGGTTCTGGATTCAGCGGATCAGCGAGGACGCTGGCGAGTGTGGGGGCAGCCTTGGCAAACCCTGCGTCGGTGCGCATCGAGCGGGCGACGGTGCGCGCACCCATGGCGCTGGATCGGATGACGAGCGGGGCCAGCGCTGCGTCGGCTGCGGCGAAGGCGCGGCCGGCGGCCTGCGCGTCGGTGAAGTCCTGTGTCTCGTCGGAGTAGGCGAAAGAGATCTGAAACTTGGATGCGGTCATCTGCTGAACCTCTCTTGGCGCGCCACCCTGTGTGGCATCCTCACCTATGAGGATGCCGGATCGGGTGGCGGGCACTTGCCCCCATAGAAAAAGCCGGCACACCCGCATCGGGTGGCCGGCTCGATCAATCTGTCATCGGTGGGCGTGCATGTTCTCTGCGAGACCATCCTGGATGTCGCGGATCATCCAGTAAGCCGGCAAGTTCCGCCGGACGTCCTCGCGCTCGGCGATTTCGTCGAGAGCGACGATCAGCGCTTCTTCGAGCGCATCCTTGTCGTCGGGCAGGGGCGTCGCAGCCATGGCTTCGAGGCTGATGCCCTTTTGCGTGTCGACGAAGTGCAAGGTGTCGCCGATGAGGGTCATGCTGCGATACATGCCTGCAAGGCGATAGCGGGGTTGGTCTGGGTGTGTGATCGATGCGGTCATCTTCTCAACCTCTCTTGGCGCGCCACCCTGTGTGGCATCCTCACCTATGAGGATGCCGGACATGGGTGGGAGCTGCTGTCGATCTGGCCTCAGGCCGCCTCGAAGTAATCGAGGAGGAGCTGTTGAACATCCTGGACCAGCGACAGGATGACCGGATCGCCGCGGACATCGTCCCGCTGGGCGATCTCGTTGACCGCGATGATGAGTGCGTTCTCGAACGCGTCGTTGTCATCAGGCAGCGGCTCTGCGGCTAAGGCCGTGAAGCTGGTGCCGTCATCTCTGCCTTCGAAGTGCAGGGTGTCGCCTGAGACCGTGAGGGTTTGGTCGGGGCCCATGAGGCGGTAGCGGGGCTCACCCGTCATGATCATTCCCATCAGGCCATGACCTCGGCGACTTCTTCGAAGTCGAACCAGTGCCCCGAGCGCTGGTCTTCGGAGACGGCGTAGAAGGTATGTGCCATCTTCTTGACCGCATCGACGATGTAGATCGTCGTGACGGGCATGTCCTTGATGCGGACGGGGTCGCCCTTGGCGATGCGGACGGGCGTGATGGTTTCGGTCATGAGAGGCGTCCTCTGAATGCGGATTGTCAGGTCGGTGGAAATGACCGGGGCGCGGGGCCCCGGTCGGTTACTTCAGCGTTTGCCGAAGCCGACGTCGTAGGTGATCATCTGGAACGGCCCGATCACGATCGTCGTGTAGACGACGTATTGATTTTCCTCGGGCAGGGGCTCGAGATCGACCTCGGTCTTCAGCGACAGGCCACAGTTGCGCCAGCGCATCTGCCACTGGTAATCCATGCAGCCGAGGCGGGTCACGGTCGCCTCCCAGATGCGGTCGCGCAGCGTCTTCTTCTTTTCGGTAGCGTTGCTCAGCTCCAGCATCATAGCCATATCACTCTCTCCATCTATCCAGCGGCAAGGGCGCGCGGGGCGCCGGTCTCACCTATGAGACCGGTGGCCCGGGAGTCCGCATCCATCCCATATCGTGCTCACGCACCTGAAAAGGAAAAGCCGGCGCGCCCGAAGGGGCGGCCGGCGTCTCGTTATCAGGCGGTATCGCGCAGACCGGTGCGGGTGGCTTCGCGTTCGCGGGCCAGTTGGGCGGCGAGCTGGCGTGCGTCTTCGCGCGCCTGGAGCCAGCTGATGTGGCCGTCGGTGACATCCTGAAGCGTCAGGATCGGCATCCCGTTCACATCGGTCACCAGAACGATGTTCGTCAGAAGGACGACGGCCGACATGGGTGATGCATCATCGCCGCGCGGCCGGAACTTGCGGGCCGGGCCGTCGAGGCAGTTCTCGTCGTAGGCGCGGGAGATCTCGACCAGCGGCTTGAGAGCCGGGACGATACCCATCCCGTAGGTGAGGGCGTTGCGGGCGGTGAAGGCGTCTGCCAGCGTCAGCAGGATGCGGCCGCCGAGGCCGGTATAGAGCACGACACGGTCGGGCTCCCGGCGCGGACGGTGATTGTCGGGCTGGCCCCAGAACTTGCGGGCGCCGTCCATGTCCAGCAAGTTCGCATCGAATGCATCGGCGATGGCTGCGAGCGGGCTCAGGGCCTCGGCGGGGGTCTTGATCTGCATGTCGTGATCCTTTCACGCGTTCGCCGGACTGGCGGTCTCATTCATGGGGCCGACAGCGCGGCAGGGGCGCGCACTGTCGGTTTGTCTTCAGGCCGCGATGGGCAGATCGGCAGTGTGATCGGCGGGTTCGGCGTCGCAGGCTGCTGCCAGAGCCTGAAGGCCGGCCTCACAGGCTGCGACACGGGCGTGTGCGATGCCGGAGTGGGAGCGCACAGGCACGAGCCACTTGATGGCAACGCCAGCATCGTCGAGCGAGCTGCTGAGCGCGGCCACGAGGTTCAGCACGAGTTCCGTCGCGGATGTGGCAGCGGGGTGGCAGTCCAGCGCGCCATCCAAGGCGGCCTGGCCGCCGCGGATGCAGATGTGAACGACATCGCCGGCCACGGCGCGGTCGGCCACGATCACCAGCCCGGTGGCCACCATGGCGAGGCTGCCTGCGATTTCGGAGGGCGTCTCGAACGCCATGCTGTCGTGGTGCGGTGCTGCGAAGTCGCCGGACCAGATGTGCAGGCCTGCGCCGCCGTTGAAGTTGGCGTGGTCGAAGACGGCGGCAGCGGAGATGGTAATCAGGGACATGAAGTGCTCCTCGGGATTTTTTCTTGGGCGTGCCTGTCACCGCCGCCCTCACTTATGAGGGTGGTGGGGACGGGACGCGCCCTGCCTTCTGACGGCAGGAGTCCGGATGAACCCGCACCTGAAAAGGAAAATGCCGGGGCCCAAGGGGCGGCCGGCAAATCATGGAGATCGCAGTAAGCCGTCAGGAAACGGCCGGAAAGAACTGCGGTAGATGCGTGCGCACGAAAAGCACCGTGAAAGCGCGTGCGGCCTCATGTGCCTCTGCCCAGCGCATTTCGGTGTCGGCCCAGTTGTCGATGAACCAGCCCTTGTCGTCCTTACCGATCAGGGCGTCGCGGCAGAGGGCTCTGGCTACGGCACCGTTGTATCCGTCGTAGGCGATCTGGCTCGTGCGTGTGCCGTCGCTTGCGTGAAGCGTCCAGCTTACGTGGTGCTGCTCAACGCAGATTCCGGTGATCCCAATCATGTCGAACTCCCTCAGGACTGCGGGCCAAGGCCCTCTCACCAATGAGAGGGACTGGAGACCGCGGTCTCTCAGCTCTTCAGGCGGCGAAGCAGCCTACGGCAGGTTGCGGACGATCCGGCTTTGCATGTCGTGACTCATCTCGATCACGCCGTCGTCGGCGACATCGCAGAGACGCGTCCGCAGGGTCTCAAGACTCGAGATGTGATGATTGGTCCAGAATAGCATCGAGGCCGCCAATGCGGCGTCCTCGTGGTTTTCTTGTGCGAGACATCCTTCAGCCTCAGCCATGTGCTTTCGCTCATAGGCCAGAGCGAGGTCGATCGCCGCAGTCACGTCTGCGGCGCGTGAACGCAGCGCGCTCAGCGCGAACTGAATGTCACCGTGAGGGCCGACGTCCGGCACGACGGTCATCCAAGTCGGAAGTGCGAAAGGCTTCATGATGGTCTCCTTCGGGATGCGGGGATGATCAGGCGGCGGCAAGGGCGAAGCCCTGCGCCTTGCAGAGCTCAAGCATGCGCTTGGCTTCGGAGGTGTCGTGACTGTGCACACTACCGATGCCGCAGGCATTGGGCAGCTTGCAGGAGAGCTGCGCGAACAGCGCCGCCGCTGCGGTCTCAAGAGCGACGCGCGGCGCCGAGCCTTCGGCGGTCGAGCTGGTCTCGAAGGAGGCGAGCTGGGTCTCCCAGCCCTCCTCATCGGGGTGGGCTGCTGTGATCACCCAGTTGCCTGCGAGCGTTTGTGCGAGTTTCATGAGCAATCTCCATTTGCGTCTCGTGGGGCAGCCTGCCCCTTCACCAATGAAGGGGCGGGATGACCCGCGGTGATCCGTCTGCTGTCTGAGAAATTGTGGTGTCTGGATCTACACGGAAACGCGAAAGCCGCATTTCACGATCTTTCGCGAAAGACGGCCCAACCTGAGGTCTGACATGACAAGGAAAAAGGCCGGAGACCCGACAGGGTCCCGGCCAGTCCGTGTGTGCGATTTTTCCGGGTCGGAGAAGGCCCGTTGGGATCAGACGAGGATCTCGATACCAAGGCGCGCGGCATTGTCGATCGTGCCTTGCGTCTTGATCAGCCTCATTGCCATCAGGCTGGCGATGAGGCGCTGGGCGGCCGCGACGGACTGGAGCGGCGTGCCGTCCGGTCCTGTGGCCGCATCGTCTTCGTCATCGAGGATGACGACCCATGTGCCGGGATTATCGCCCTCGTAGATGTCATAGCTGGAGGTGCCGTCGAAAGGGCAGGTCAGCAATAGCTCGCCGTCGTCTCCGGTCTCGAACCTCGGCACGATGACGGGGAAGATCGCGTCAGCCATGGCTGCGATGCGGGTGTTCAGATCAGCCATGGGTCATCTCCAGTATCATCAGGCCCGCCGTGGTGGCGGTCTCACCTATGAGACGGCCGGCACGGAGGGTGTGTGCATTCATTCCGCGATAGCCACAAGAAAGAGCCGGCAAACCCTCAGGGTCGCCGGCGCAATGTGTTCGGAAGGATTCTTGGACGCTCCTCGCCGTAGGCGCGGCGACGGATCTCTTCGACGCTCATCGTTGCACGCACGCGGTTGCGGGCGTCGTCGTGCAGATTGCTGATCAGGCCGTGGGGCGTCGTCAGTCGTCTGCACAGCCACTGCGCGATCCGACCCGCGAAGATCAGCGGGATGAAAGGGATGCACAGCAAAAGTGATAGCGATCCGACGACATTGCGCGCGATGCGCAGGCCGTAGGCCGCAGCAATGAGCTTGCGCAGTTCAGGGATCTTGCAGGCGATCCACGGATCGACCCAGAGCCAGCGGAGCGTCATGAGTAGGCGTCTTTCTTCAAGGAAGTCAGGCAGAATGTTGTATCCGCCCCTTCGTTTCGGAAGGGGCGGGGCCATCTGCCACCCTGCGGTGTGGTTTAGGCCTTGCGGGTGAGGACGATGAAGTTGTCATGATCATCGTAGCAGTAGGCATCAAAGCCGAGACACCGCGAATGGATGTGCTCCGCCGAGATCTGGATGTCTTCGAGATTGATGTCCTCGCCGAAGTGACGCTTCGCGCGCTCGATCAGGTCATCGAGCGACATCATGAACCCGCTCTCCACGTAAAGCGTGTCAGGCGTGTTGTCCGGGGCGAAGCTGCGGGTGCCGTTGCTTTCTTTGTATTCGCCCTTCGGGGAACCTTTCTGTCTGTCTTTCGGGGGAGGGTTCTGATTGATCAGGCTGTGATCGGGAGGAGATCGTCCTTGTTCGGGGCGTAGCGGTAGGCCGCCGCGAACTTCAGGGTCTGGGTGGAGCCGACCTCGGCCATGACATCCGGCAGAAGGGCCATGTCGCGGACGTAGACCGTGACGATGTCGCAGGCGTCATCTGAGACGGCGGCTGCCTTGCCGCCTTCTTCGACTGCGGCGTGATCGAAATCGTCATCGCTGTCGTAGCCGTCGTAATCGACCTGGATCAGGCGAGGCACGGCAAGGTTCACGATGAAGCCTTCTCGCACGCTGTGGCTGATCGCCCAGCGCAGGTCGTCGACCTCGAGGGCGGCCACCTGCTCGTGGATCTCGCTCAGGCTCGCGTGCGGCGCGTCGCCGTAGAGGTTGTCGGCCACGTGGGCTCACATATCCTGCTGCGCGCGCAACACGTGATCGCTCTCGCCGAGACTGGCGCAGGCGGCGATACTCATGATCCCGACCATGTGCGTGCGCGTGACGTTGCTCTGGTTCGTCTTTGCGATGATGATTGCCATTTCGGACGTCCTTCTTTGATTTTTATCAGCGGGGCGTGATGCGCCTCTTCACCTATGAAGAGGCGGCTCACTCCCGGCGCATCCGCTACTTCCTCGTTAGAAGGAGGCCTTCGGGACCTGAATGAGAAAAGGCCGACCTCCCATCAGGAGGCCGGCCGCATCTGTCGGACTGAGGCGGAGCTGAGGTAGGATCAGTCCCACTGACCCTTGTGCAGCTTCTGGCGGTCACCCTTGCGGGTGTTGCGCGCCTTCTTGTTCGGGATCGACTTGGGGCGGGTGTCGACGGCGATGGCGCAGCCGGCGTTGCCGGCACGCATACGCAGGGCGAGAGCTTGGTCGTTGCGATGTTTCATCGGGACAGTCCTTCGTGGGTTTCACCAATGGAAACCACGCAAGGCCTGGCCCGCGCGTCCTTCACTTTGGTGGTGTGACGGTGGATGAGAGGATCAAGCGGGGACCGCTTCGTCGAGGATCTTGAAGCCGGTCAGGCAGATCTGACCTTTGTCGACCAGTTGGTCGGCGGCCTTCGACATCAGCGTGAAGCGCGCGGTGTCGCCGGTCATCGCCGTGCCATCCGGCACATCAAGAGACAGATTGGTCGTGATGTCGTCGCCGCCGTTTACGGTGTAGGTCACTTTGGTCTTCACGATCATCTTGCTGTCCTTTGTTTTCTGGCCGGGGTGCGACGCCCCTCTCACCAATGAGAGGGCGGCGAACCGCTGCCGTGTCTGATGTTCCGTCATCCTGGAGGTAGGCGCGCAGGCGCGTCGCTCCGAGCGGGCCCCGCGGTGGCCGCGTTGTCGTCAGGCGACAGCGCGCACCGGCGCGAATGCATCGCGGGCATGCAGCGCATGTGCGAGGCTCACCAGCAGGCCGCCGCCATCGGTGTTCACCAGCTCGATGCGCGCGGGATCGGCGTCGTTGGTGTGTTCGCCATCGACACCCCAGAACTTGCGGGCTTCGTCATCGAGCTCGTTGGCGTCATATGCGTTCGCGATTGCGGCGAGCGGCGCCAGGGCGGCAGCCAGGCCGTCCTTCGTGCGGATCGCGGTGCGTGCGGCGATGGCGTGGCCGAGCGTCAGAAGCGTGCGGCCCCCGCGACCCTGGACGATCTCTTCGTCGGACTGGCTTGCAGCCGAGCCCTTGCGCGGGCTGACGCTGAGATCCATCAGCACATCGCGGTCGAAGGCGTCGGCGATGTCGGCAAGCGGGCGCAGGGCGGCGATCATGGAGATGTTGGTCATGCTGGGCATCCTCTTTGTTTTTGCGGACCGCTGCGGCGGGCCCTTCACCCATGAAGGGCCGGCGCTGCCGGGCGTGTGTTTCTCTTTTCTCAGCCGATCATGCGAGGCATCGGCGTGCCTGGCGGGTAGATGGCGATCTCGCTCATGTTGCCGGTTTGAAGGGTCTCGAAGAGCTCGACGGCGATGTCGTAGAGGCTTGCCGCCCCGATGACGACCCAGTTCCACGCGCCGTTCTTGCTGTGGCGCGCAAGGAGCGACCACTCGCGCGGATCGGTATGCAGCGTATTCTCGAGCGGGGTTTCTTCCGCATCGCAGATGTGGATTGCCTTGGTGGCGCCGAGGCTCACGAGATGCGCCATCAGCGACGCCATCCCGGAGATGGCGGATTTTTCGACGGCAGCGCCGGTGCTGACGAAGTCGATCTGGCCGACAAAAAACTGAGAAAAGAGGGAGAGTGCCATGCAAGAGGTCCTTCCTGATCAGGATATGAGGGAGGCGGTGCAGCCCCTCACGGATGAGGGTCCTGTGCCGCCTTATTCGCTGGTGATGATCCAGCTGTGGCCATTCTGGGCACACTCGATCATCTCGCCGAATTCCTGGCAAATGGCGGCGCTGTCGGCATGGAACCTGCCCTTCTGGTGCAGAACCAGCCAACCGGTCAGGATGCCGAGCGCCTGCGCAGGCGACAGGACGGCGGCGAGGTTGTCCTCGGTCATCGCCTCGGGGTGCGCGGTCGCGATGTCGGCCAGCATGGAGCGCGAGGTCGAGCTCGTGGTGGACAGGTAGAAGCCCTGCACCGACGGGCGGGCGACGTCCTTGGATTTCACCATGACCGAGTTCAGTTCGTGTGGCATCTTGCTCTCCATTGCGGATTTCATCTTGGGGCCGGCGTCTCCAGCACCCTCACCTATGAGGGAGCTGGAACGGCGCGCCCGCGTCTCTCTTCCCGGCCCTCTCGAAAGACAGACAGAAAGACAGACAGGCAGAGAGGAAATTGTGCTGGCGGAGCCTGCACGGAAACAGCCAGCACCCGTCAGGATGCTGGCTGTCTCTGTCTGTATGGCTGCGGGACTTTCCGTCATGAGATGCGTCTCCCCTCTATAGGTGAGACACGGCACTCATTACGCAGCGAGCTTCATCATGCCGCGATCGATCGACTGGACGATGGCGCGCATGGCTGTGGGTTCGTCGCACCGTGCATGCGTCTCACGGGCAAGGGCGCGGCGCGTGAAGTCGACGAGATGCATGATCGAGGTTGTGCGACCTCCCTCTGCGACGACAGCATCGAAGATATCGCCATTGGGGAAGACAAAGACAGACCCGGTGTCGGCCAGCAGCGTGGCGAGGGAGATAGCGACATCACCACTGGCGATATCGGGACGGTGGATGTTCAGCAGGTCGTGAACCTGCGTCGTGAATGCCAGCATGTCGCGGCACGGCCCCAACGCCTTCAGGAGTGGCAGGATCTCCTCGTGATCGTCGATGATGTATTTCTTCGTGACATTAAACAGCAGCATAGCGCTTCTCCTCTACGGGTATTTCTCTCCCCTATGGGTGATCCACACCTCTACGTGCGTCTCTCACTGCGGGGGCCTTGTTCATATCCTGATCGGGATGCATGCGCTGGGCGTGCGTCCGATCAGGAGTGCGTGGTTAGGCGCCGACGGCCGCGCCTTCGGTGATGACATCGTCTTCGCCGTTCAGGCTGAAGTGCCACTGGGCGACGAAGAACTCCCACGCGGTGCGCCAGGCACCATCGCGGTCCTTCCACTTACGGGGTTTCCAGAAGCCCTCGACGCGCATCTGCGCGGAGATCTTCTCTTCGGCGTCCCAGTTTTGCTTTTCGCAGCAGACCTGGCGCTCGGCTTCCATTTGCTCGACGAGAGCACCGTTCGCGAAGTCGTCGGCGCGCTGGCCGAGGAAGACCAGGCGGATGTCTTCCGCCTTATCCTGGCGCATGACGGTGGCGCGATACGAACGGTCATCGAGACCGGGCGTGGGGTGGCGGGTGTCGGTGTGGAAGACGGTGACGCTGTGGCGCATGATCTTCTGATCGCGGAAGTGCGTGCGGTCGATGTGCGCGTAGGGGGACTCGGGTGCGCGGGGCTTCGCCTTGAAGGCGGTGCGGGATGCGACGCTGAAATCGACCATGAGGAGTATCCTTCTGCGTTTTTCCCGGACGCCGGTGCGCCGAGGTGTTCGCTCGTGAACATCCCCGGAGCAACTGCGTCGCCGTATCTCTCACGAGTCCTCGCTACACCTGACCTTGCTCATGGTGGTGGCGATATCCTGCGCTGCACCGGCCGTGGGGATGTCGAGGTCGATGCGGGGTGCGTCTGCTTCGGCAGACCGGTCGCTGGATAAAGTCAGGTCACCCAGGGCAACCATGTCTTTCAGCAGTCCGCGCAGGTGAATGAGGGACGGCCAGACAACGCCGTGCGCCTTGTAGGCGTCAATGGCAGCACGGACCAACGCATCAATCGTGCCGCAGTGCGGAGCCGCCGCGACGATCGCATTGTGCACGGGCGCAGGTGGCAGCAGATGGACGATGCCCTGCGCGATGGCGGCCTTCGCCACTTGCCGGCAAACCTGGATGTCGCACAGATCCGGGCGATCCTTCTTGAGGATGTCACGGATACCCTTGAAGACCGTGAGCTCGCTGAAAGCCGGGCTCAGAGCCTTGATGTCGGCCAGCATCTGCGGGTGGCCGATATTGACGTCGAACGCGACCTTGGTCGTGAACATGGCAGTCTCCTCAGGATAGGTATCAGGTGAAGGTGTGAACGGGAGAGAGCGCGGTCAGTCGGCCATTGCGCTGTCGGTGATGGTGATGACACCCATCTGTGCGAGCTCTTTCACGCAGGTCCGCAAGCTGGTCGTCTGCGGAAAGGCATCGGTGGCGAAATCGACCATGTCGGAGATGACCTCGCAGGCCTCGACGTCATCCGCGAAGGTGCGGCCCTTCAGGCGGGCGCGGGCCTCGACGGCGGTGCCGGAGACGATGCGGCGGAGCATGTCGTCGGCCGCCTTCTCTTTCTCGGTTATAAGGACAGCCTCGCCAGAGGCGACCATCGCCTCGGCGATGGCGAGTATGACTTTCAGCGAAGGACGCGCCATGTTGTAAGTGGCGTAGATGCCGCCCATCTGACCAGCGAGACTGCGCGTTGTCGCGCAGGTCGCGGCGGCTTCGACGATATCCTTGCGGATGTGCCGCTGTGGCAGCAGCAGGATGAGCCCTTGGTCGATGGCGGCCTGAGCGATCTGCTTTGAGATGCGCAGGTCGGCGTATGCGCTTTGCGGAGTGTCCTTGAAGATTTCGCGGATGCCCTTCACGACGTAGATCAGGCCGTCGGCCGGGCTCAGCGCCTTGATGGCTGCGATCGTCTCTGCGTCGTGGATGCTGATGCTGAACTTGATGTCGGCATTGAACATGTGTGTTCTCCTCGATGGGATTTTTCCAGACGCGCAGGTGCGGCGGGGTGTTCATCTATGAACATCCCCGGCGCCCCGGTGCAGGTGTTGATCTGTCTGTTAGTCTTTCTGGCTGCCTGTCTGTCTTTCTGACGACGCATGGAGAGGCGTCCGCCGAACAAGCACATCCTGACAAGGAAAAAGCCGGCGCACCCGCTGGGGTGGCCGGCAAATCCTGGTCAGACGGAAGGATGATCGTGGGACTGCCGCCGGGCCTGGTCGCCCAGGCACGCGATGACCGCGAGAAGCGCGCCGGCATCGGTCGCGCGCTCAAGCACCCAGTGGGTGATCTCGGCCCGCAGGCGCACCAGGGCGGCGGGGGCCGAGGCGGGCAGGCGAGGGCCATTCACGTCGTCACCGAGCTGGCGATAGAGGCTCGCCATGATGGCGCGCGCCTTGGTGGCGGGGCCTGCCGCGAAGACCGCGATGCGGGCTCTCGCGAGGTGATCTGCGGCATCGCCCTCGAGCACGGGCATCTGCATCTCGGGGTCGGCGTTCAGTTCGTCTTGCAGGCGCAGGGCCTGGTCGACGTCTGTCGCGCTGAAGGGCAGGGGCATCCAGCCCATGAGGATCTCGGCGTAGACGCCACGGATGCCGTTGTCGCGGTAGTCGCGCCAGGTCTCACCGTCGTAGCGGGCGACGTAGGCGCCGTAGGGCGCGTCGATGAGACCGGTGCGCGTGACGATCAGCACGAAGCCGTCCTCTTCACGCAGCGTGGCCATCGGGCGAACGGTCAGGCGGTCGAGCGACAACTTGGGGTGAATGGTCATGGCGTTCTCCAGTTTGCGATCCCGAACGGTCCGGGACGCGATCTATCTTCGAGCCAGAAGATGGGTGCGTCCGGGACGACGGCGTTACCCGGACAAGATCCACTGATCTGAAAAGGAAAAGGCCGGCACACCCCGTGGGGTGGCCGGCCGATCGTTGTGAGTGTCAGTTGTAGAACGCGCTGGTCACGTCCAGGAAGCGCATGTCCATTTTCAGGGCCACGGCTGCGGGCGCGATGAGCATGATCAGCGCCAGTCCGGCGAACATGGTGTCACGAACGGTCATCTTTTTAATCCTCTCACTTTGCTGCTTTCGACTATCAAGGCGACCGAAACGGCGGCGGCCTCACTGATGAGGCTGCCGACTTTGAGGTGCCACTCCGGCTCATCTTCAGGATTGCAGGCGCTTGCGGATCGCTTTGACCGCGTGAGCGTCGGTAATCACGGCTTTGACCCAGGTGGTGAGATCACAGCGGATCAACTCCAGCGTTGGGTCGGCCGGCAGGCGATCGCCTTCCATGTCCTCGCCGATGCGCTGGTGCAGCTTCATAAGCGCGCGGCGGGGACCGATGGCGCCGGCCACCTCTGACACGCACTCCCGCGCGAACTGGATGAGCTCGGCGGCAGTGCCGTCTACGTAAGGTCGCTGGTTGGCGAGGAGAGCCTTGTGGGCTTTGCGCGCAGCGTCGACTTCGGCCTCGCAGAACGGCAGGGGCATCCAGCCAAGGGCCTCACCACCGTAGTTCGCGACGATGTCGTCACCGCCCACGTTGAGGAAAAGGTCGCCCTTGCGACGCGCGACGTGGGCCGAGTAGAGGTGATTGACGTAGCCCGAGTCCGTGACGATCAGCACGAAGCCGTCTGTAACAGAGAGGGTCGCCATCGGGTTGACGCGCGAGATGTCCGTGACGTCGATGTGCTTGCTCATGTGATCCGTCCACTTCGTTTTTTCTGGGGGCGTGCCGGTCTGGCACATCTTCACCTATGAAGATGAGTCTGACCGGATCTGCCCTGTCATGGTTTTCCGTAGACCCCTGAGGGACGCAAAAAGCCGGCACCACCGCGAGGTGGGCCGGCTTGTCTCTGTCTGGCTGTCTGCCTGTCTGTCTTTCGGGTCAGTAGGCCCCGGCCTCGAGGGCCTGCTTGAGCAGCGCGCGCTCGTCCGCGATCATCTTGGCGAACTCATCGGCGTTCACGACGGTGAAGGCGTCAAAGCGCTGCATGGCCCGAGTCGTGTTCTGTGCCTCGTCGTCGAAATCCGCGGGTGTGCCCAGGCGATACCAGCGGCTCTGGGTGCGGGCGAAGCCAGCTTCCGTGTCGATCAGCACGACGCCGGAGGTCGAGATCATCCCGGGGCGCAGCTCGGTGTGACCTTCGACCTCTCCGATCAGCATCGGGCGCGTTTCGAACACGCCTGAGATCATTGCGTAGTTGTGCAGGATCGGCGCAACCTCCAACTCGGCATCTGTCGGCGTCCGTGCCGCGTCATCCAGCGCCGACTGGAAGCGCTGCTCGTCCAGCGCCCTGGCGGCCTCGCGCTGCTCGTTGAGAAAGCGGTTGTGGTTAATCGTCATGACGGTCATCTCCCGAAAAACTGATGTTCGCACTTTTGCGACCGGTGGGCCTGACGCCCGCCTTCACTTATGAAGGCGGCGGCTGACCCGCTGGTTTATTCCACCCCTTGGGTGCTGCGCGTCAGCACGACGCGCAGCATCTGCGGCCTGATCAGGCGGCGATGGGATAGAACTTGATCACGTCCAGTGCGGTCAGGTTGCGCAGGACGTCGGCGACAGACGCGGCGGGCGCGCGCTGGCCGGTCTTGCGCAGCGTGATCTGTTCGATGTTTTCGGCAGCCTGCGAATAGCTGCTGTAGGTCATCAAGCCGATCTCGCCCACGACGATCTGGTTTTCACCCTCGGAGACGCCCATCAGGCATTCGACAACGCCATCCGCGTCGATGTGCAGCTTGTAGCGACCGCAGGCGACGAGGGCGTCGACAAGGCGCTTGAGGCGGGCGTGATCGAGCGGTCCACGCTTGTTCCACCCGCGCTTGATCGCCATCATCAGCTGGTCCGTGTCGACACAGCTGGGCATCAAGGACACCGCGAGATCGTAGATCGCGGGGGACTCGGCCAGCACGACATGTTTGTCACCCACCGCAGCATTGGCGAAGGCCAGAGCCTCGAGTCCGTTCAGGCGGTGATCGTTCGGGGCACGCACGAGTTCGCGAATGCGCTTGACGAAGGCGTCTAAGTCGCGGACCGGGCTCAGGGCTGCGATATCGGCTTCTTCGCGCTTGTTGGCGTGCAGGTCGTAAGTCACGGTTGCGGTCAGCATGGATGATCTCCTCATCGGATCTGTGGGGTGTGCGGGCGGTCCCGCGCAATATCGTGCTGTCTGTGCTTCAGAGGAAGCTGGACATATCGCAGGCGTCATCGGCCTCGGCCATGATGTCGGCGAAAAGATCGCTGTCGTCTGAGACGATCTCGGTCGCGGGTGCTGCGATCTCGGCGGTGGCGAGGGCTGCGATGATCTGGATCTCGAGCGCGGTTGCCTGGGCCATCTTGTCTCTCCTGTCTCGTCGTTGCGGGCGAAGCGCCCCTTCAGAATGAAAGGGGCGATTTGACCGGTCCGGCGTTCCTACGACCCCTGTTTTCTGATTGTCCGCAGGACCGGTCAGCAGACGCGGGCGTATTCGCTCTCGATGTAGATCACACCTTTGGCGATCAAGGTGGTCGCGACGGTGTCCACCATCGCGGGCGACGGCGAAACACCGACGGCCATGCGCGTCCGGCGGCGCAGCTCGGACGCAACGTCGAGGACGGAAATAAAGGGCGTCGTGCGCAGCGAGGCGGTCTCGTCGGGAAGGCGGCCTTCCATGAGTTGGCGCAGCCAGACATCGGCGAGGTTTACGCGTGCTGCCGCGCGGGACTTGCGCCAGTTGGAGATCGGGTCGGTGATCATTTTGATGAAGGTAATGCGCAGCAAGAGAGGGTCCTGATCAGGGGGAAATGGAAAGAGGGCGGATTAGAGGAACGAGGACAGGCCCTCGTCTTCAGCGGCGGCGATGTCGGCGTCCGACATGACGTCGGCGAAAAGGTCGCTGTCGCAGGCTTCGATGTCGGCTGTGGGTGCGGGCAGCACAGCGTTCTCGAGCGATGCGATGAGGGCGATTTCGAGCGATTTCAGGTCAGCCATCTTATTTTCCTCGTGTCAGTTCCGTCGGGCGAAGCGCCCCTTCGTGAGAAAGGGGCGATTTGACCGGTGGGCTGCGTCACGCATCCACCACCAGCCCTGCACCCTTGCCCGCAGCCGGACCTGCAAGGGCCGCTGCGTCACGATCCGTAAACATCACGCAGTCCGGACCCCGGAACTGGAAATAGAGAAACCCTACCACTGACTGAAAAGGAAAAGCCGGCGCGCCCAAGGGGCGGGCGGCAAACCTCTTACGAATTGTCTGGCTGATATTCAGCGCAGAACATGTCGTGATTGACCTGGGGAAACTCCGACGTCGTTTTGCCGTCGACGACGACGATTTGCGGCGGAAACCGACGGCAAATGAGGGATTGCCATGTCAGGCCCCGGAACCGGCATGTCTTGCAGAGCGGTTCAGGATCGAAGGCTTTGAGGGGCTCGTCGGTCATGCTGCACCCCCCATGCGGATAAAGGTGACGCCGGACACGATCCGGCGCAGGCCGAGACAAGCGACGCAGAGTGCTGCGAGCATGATGTGGCCCGTGGCGATGATGACCATGGTGTTCTGGGTGTAGGTGCTTGGCGGCAGCCCCTGCCAGGCGGCCAAAGTCGGCAAGAAGGCGCGCCCCATCGTGGCTGTTACCAGCGCCTCAAACAGGCAAGCGACGGTAGAGGCGAGGCCGAGCATGATGACATTGAAGACGACAGATCGTGTCGGCAAGAGTTCGCCTTGGTCAGTGAGATCGATATTGTCATAGATGATGCTGGGCGCAGGGATGGTGATTTTGGCCATGGATGAAATCCTTGTTTATTCGGATGACGCCTGCCGTCTGCATTCGTTTGAGGATGCGGACGGCAGGTGCTGGTGTTCAGGCGTCGTCTCAGGCGCGTGTGAAAACCAACTTCTCGGCCAGCAGGCAGAACGCATGCACGAGAAAGGCGAGCGTGAGGGCCAGGATGCCGATGAACACCGTTCCCATCGCGATCTTGGCCAGGCTGTTGTTGGCTTGCTCGGCGTGCGCGGACAGGTCGGACATCAGGGCCATCTGAAGAGTGTCGCCGGCGATATAGGCCAAGCAGAGCACGCCCATCGCAGTCAAGATCACCGTCAGCATGGCTACGGTCAGGTTTGCGCAAAGCGCGCTCAGGATACTGGTCAGAAGGATCGCATAGGTCGCGACAACGATCGGTGCGATGAGGAAGCGCATCAGGCCGTTTCCGACCGCGCAAATGGTGCTGACGGGTTTCCCGTCGGGACCTATTGCGATCACCCGGTAAAGCCGGTCCGGTAGAGTGATGGTCAGCTTCGACATGGTGCGTCCTCACGTTCGTGTGGACAGCAAATTGTGTCGAAGCGGCGCACGCGGAAATCTGCTTAGCAAGTATTTCGCGGGGCAAAATAAAAATGACCGGCACACCCGTCAGGGTGGCCGGTCGGATCGATCGAGAAAAACCAGGCGCAGAGCAGGGCAACAGGCGATGCCGTTGAGCTGTTATGGCAGCAAGTTTGCCACCGGAGCCCAGTGCTGAGCAGCCATCGCTGCTGCGAAAATACCAACGACAAGCGCTATGCAGAAGTAACGGATCAGACGCATCCGTGCGCTGAACTGCGCCATATCGAACACTTCAGTGTTGTTAAAGCTCATCGGGTCATCCTGATTTTTTCGGGGCAGGGTGCACCTGTCCCGTTCTCACTTATGAGAACGGGAAGGCTGCGAACCTGCCGATGTCTACCTGCTGTCAAACTGTGTTGCGTGGTCGCTCGACTGAAAAGACGCTTCATGAAGCGGCTTATCAGAGGAGCGTCGCGATGTATGGCACCGCATGCGGTGTCGGCAGAGATCGGACGCGTCGCTCTCGGGGTTTGACGTGCCGACGGCCGCGGTGGGCAATGTCGGTCAGGGGCGGATTAAAGCCCTTCGCCTTAAGGCAAGGGAGAAGCTACCAACGATGTAGGGCGTGCGATCCGTGGGCGTCACGCGCCCGGTGGAGATTAAAGCGGCATCGCGTCCCGGTTAAGCCCGAAGGCGTTAAATCTTCATGGCCATGACCTTTCCTCGCTGTTTCGCTGCACCGGTGCGCGGTGCTGTTTTTACCGCGCCCGGCCGTAATGACAGCCGGGCCCGGATGGAAAATCGTAAGGTCGTAAGACCTTAGAACGGGATCTCGTCGTCGACCATCTGCTCGGCGGTCTGCGACGCGGTCTCGTCGGACGCGGTGCCGGCGGTCTCGGACACGGCCTGGGCTTCGCCTTCAGCGGCAGCGGCGGCATCTTCACGGACGGTCTTGTCCTTGAAGTAGACGATCTTCAGCTGGTCTTCGCTGTAGGTGC
>NZ_JBMERN010000052.1:0-26553 GCF_049310965.1 Loktanella sp. DJP18
CCCCCGATCCATGAGCATCAGGTTGGTCTGATCTGTTTTTGTCGGAAATACGCACTGGATGATCTAATTTAAGGATTCATGTCGAATGCCTGCGCTGAAGGCGAAATCTGAATGACGTCCAAGCACAGGCTATGGCTTCTTTTCTTCTGTAGCGGCCGGTGTTTGGGAACGCCTCCTGTGGACTTCTAAATACTATCCGTCTCACGCGTCACTTCTCATCATAAATTTCCCTGCCAGGCACATCGGACGCACATCCTTGATGTCCGCTATGTGCAAGGTTCGTCATGTCATCGCCTCAGAGAAAATCAGAACTCGACGGCTTGCGCTGTATCGCTGTGGTACCCGTCGTTGTGGCGCACGCCTGGGCTACGCTTTTGCCTGGTGGTCATCTGGGCGTTGATATTTTCTTCGTTCTATCCGGGTATTTGATCGCAGGCCTTCTTGCGCATGAGATCTCGACCAACACGTTCTCTCTTCAAAATTTTTACCGACGGCGGATTCTGCGCCTCATGCCTGCGTTTTTCGTTGTTGTGGTTGCGACCCTCATGATGAGCTGGCTTGTTCAAACACCTTCCGAAACCGCAGTGACATTCAAGACTGCCCTTGCATCTGTCTTTTCGATAAGTAATTTGTATCTCCCGATCACAGGTGGATACTTCTCTCCGAACGCGGCCCTTAATCCATTACTCCACACCTGGTCTCTCGGTGTCGAAGAGCAGTTCTACCTCATTTTTCCTCTCATCCTGTTTATCATCATGAAGTGGGCTCCGAGGTCTTTGCTTCCGGTTTTGACTTTGCTCGCGTTCGCAAGCTTGCTTGACAGTTACAGCTTGCATTCAGACAGATCGAACTGGGCACATTACAGCCCGCTTGCACGAGCCTGGGAGCTGCTGCTCGGCGCCGCGCTTGGAACATGCCTGGCCAAACCAGGCCATGCACTTCGATCGCGCCTTTCTTCCATTGTCGTTGATGCTATCGCCTGGATCAGCTTGTCCGTGATCCTGTTGACCTTTTCTCACAGCGGGGGAAAAAATGAGTTCTTTTCCCAGGTCATGATCAGCTTAGCTACGGCATTCCTCATCTGGTCTATCATCGGTCGGAATAGTTTCATTGTCCGCGTCTTCCGGTGGCGTTTTCTGGTCTGGACTGGGCTGATGAGTTATTCCATCTATCTGTGGCATCAGCCCATAATGGCTATGACGCGCCTTTTTATGGACGATGGCCGTATTACTTTTCTCATTGTCACCGTATTGGCTTCCGTCGCTTTTGCGTACCTGACTTTCAGGTTTGTAGAGCAGCCTGCCCGTCACCTTGACTTGCCTCTGCGCAAGGTATCTATTTTCATCTGTGCGTTCGTCGCCTCGTTGACGTTGCTTTTTACATATGCTGTTGAGACGCATTGGTTCGGGTCACGCTATGACCAGGCCTTGATCGATGAGGTGGTCAATCACCATGATGCACTGAAAGCCAGTTCATGCTCGAATTGGCATACGAAAGCACCCGAAGGCATTTCGTTCTGTCATATACCCGCAACGCGACCGACAATGGATCATCCCCCTACCGTGGCGATCTGGGGTGATAGCCATGCCATGGCTTTGAGCGCTGGGTTTATCTCTCGAGACAGAGATTATGGGCTGGCGATCTTTGGCAGTGCAGGGTGTCCAATTCAGTCCGAGGCATCGATGCCAGCTCCCAAAGCCCTGCTGTGTTCTGAGAAGCACAACAAGGCCCTAAAAGAGATACTGTCCGATCCGAGTATCCGCGTTGTCTTAGTTCATTCGAAGTGGAGCTTGGAAAATCAAAGTCCAGCGCAAGTTGCGGAGATGGCGCGCTACTTGGAGGGCGCACTTTTGGCCGTCAAGGCGTCCGGCCGGAATGTGATTATGGTATCGGCAGTCCCGATATATCAGAGGTCCCCAAAAGATGCGATTTTGCGTCAGCAGAGGTTGCCGTTCGTGGCAACTCCTCGCCAATCGATCGCAGACTACAGATCAGACACAACGCGCATGATAAATGGATCGCTTGATGTCGCGCGGTCCGCTGACGTTCAGGTCATTCGCTCAGAGGATGTTTTTTGCCCAGGCGGTGAGTGCGTGTCTGCGCAGGGCGGCCTGCCGCTCTATTTCGATAGCAACCACTTGAGCATTCTCGGGGCAAATTTGCTCGCGGATGCGATACAGCCAAAGATCATTGAGCTTCTTGAGGCAGATCGTTTAGGACTAATGCTAGAATAGTATCCACGCAGACTGCGTCACGCACCGCTCCATATGCAGGGTGACGCCCTTCGCCAACAATGCGGTCCGGCCGATATCTGGCATCATGATGCCAATACCTTTCAGTAAGCTAAGGGTCTTGTTCTGAGGAGCTTTACGCCCAGTCCAACCTAGGTTGGTCAGATCGAGATGAGCACCGTTCGGTGTTGGCCCTGATAGTAGCGATTACACTTTTTGCTGACCAAGGGCATCCATTAGCTGGCGGACCCGGATACATCATCTTCTGCTCCGGGCAACTCCGTATGCATGCCTGCCTGCTTTCGTGCTAGGCTGCATTCGTGGCTTCCAGCTGCGAATTCCCGGCACGCGCCTGGTCGTTTCTCGTATATTCGGCAAGCGTAACGACCACCCTTCAGCCGGAGCGCAACGCAGCTGTTGCATGCGCTGCGCGCCATGACGCGAACGCCGTCATCGGCTTCCCAAGAGCCGAATTCGATCATTCTGCGCACAGAGCGCGTGAGATACTTTGGAAGGACAATGTCTGTTGCCTCAACAACAACCTCACCGGCGAAAGTGCAGCACGCACCGCATTCCTGACAGTCAAGTGGATTGGAGTTGGTGCCAGTTGCCATGTCGTCGCGTCCTACATTTCATTCGTGCCACCGTGGCATGGGAGATTGGGCCATGATACAGCTCAACATTATCATGTCGCGTTGACGCTCAGGGATTGATTTTTGACGCGATCATCGACGATCTCATTTGTTCGAAAATTGCATATTGGCCTTGAACAACTTGAGCGCAAGGCGTCGGACTTTACGTCCATCAGTCCAGTGCTTGTCCGGTTTGAGGCCGGATGCAGCAGCACGGGCCCTAAGGATGCCGTGCGGAATCCGCTCGTGAACATCCATTCCGCCATACATTCCACCATACTCGTCGGCCGTCATCACAAATCCTGGACGAATCCACATATTTGCGACTTCGATCACAAGCCGCTGCCCCGCAGAGACGACCTCGATCCAGACGTGAGGCATGCGTCCAGAGCCCGTGTATCCACGAACGATGTCAAAGGTCATGCTACTGCGTGCAATGAGCATCATCCCTGCATGGGTTGCAGTGTAAATGCACGTGCCGTCATCAACGGTGCTTCCCCTCCATGAAGAGAGACGGTCAATATCGAGGGCGTCATGAAGGCGTTCGAAAATGGTTTTTGAAATACCACTATTCTGTGGTGTGAGATCAAGCAGGATCGGGCCTGTTCTGACCAGGTTTGCGGTGTCCACGATACCCTTGATTTCGTCTGCCCGTTCTTGGCTTAAAAGCATCAATAGTCTTCCATGAGTCATCCATTTCAGACAATATTGGCCATAACGCCAATTCCGAAATCCTAGTTTATCGGCGCAGGACGGCTATGATGCCGGGTATCCGCTCTTGCAGGTCCTTGAGGCCTTCTTCGTCCAGATCAGCACTGATTGCGACGCGTCCAGCGATCACATCTATTCTGATGTCCAGGTTGTCGATGGATGCCGTGGCGGCCGGTAAGGGAGATCGAACCTTCATGCTCTTGGGCTGAACGTCAGCGGCCTCATCGCCTCCGACGAGCCACGCGTAGCTTACCCCCAATACGTCAGCTACCTTTGTGAGGTTATCAGGTCTCGCGCCAAATTTGCCCCCCGCCTGCCTTGCGCGCCTTTGCCAGTTCCTTATGAGGTCCCTGCTTCCACTCGCCTCTTGAGACACATGGGATAGAGTCAGATTCAGAGCGCCGGATCGCTGCGCGATGCGATCGAGAACCGATATCATGTCCATTTTTTTACCTCAACTAAGTGCGGATATAACCGATGTTCTTGCGGTTTTACGGTAAACGATTTAATCTGGGAAGAACTTTCTCTTGCGGTTTCCATTTATCGCCATGCGAAGGTGTGCGAGGTCTGGATGGTATCTAAAAAGCGGACTTACGATCGTTCAAGCGACCCGACGGTTAGAATGCAGTCAGTGCTGGATTGCTTACAACGCGCCTGGCTGGGAACCTCGCTGTAAATCTTTCCGAAGTCCGAGAGAATTCGTGACGTGCGTGCTTTCTCCATGCCGGCTTGACTGCTCCAGATCGCTCTTGCTCGCGCGATGCCAATGAAGGCTCGCGCTCGCGACCCTGCGCGCGACGTCGAAGCTCATCAGGTAGTCAGGATTAGGTCACAGTAATGAAGGAGCCGGTCCAACCCAAGCACGGCGCGGCTCCCCATTTTTTCTACACGCGATCAGGACTGATCCAATAGGAAACCAAGGCGTGGTGGCGGTGGGGCTTCGGAGTTCTCTGCTGTCGGGGGCTGGGACTTGCACCCGAGCGTGATAGTCATGAATGTCCGCAGCAGCTGGCAGGTGACCTTATTCGACTTAATGCCCACTTCTGATTTTCCATCTGCGAGGCGACTCCCAACCGAGTTTATCAAGACGCTTGCGGATAGCGGCTTCGGAGATGCCGAATTCGACCGCAAGATGTGTCAGAGGACGGGCATCAGCCAGCCCCTTGAGCTGATCCGCCATCGTGTCTCTCATTGACCGGGACAGCGGCTTGATGCCAGTCGTCAGGCTCTCATTGAGGTTCGCTGCGCGCCGTGCAGTGCGCTTGATTGCAAGATGATCATCCTGGCCCCATCGCGACGTTCGGTGTGTGGTGGCGCGCACCAGTGATGCCTCATAGGTCTCAATGAGGCGAATGACTTCAGGGAGTGCAGAGGTCGAGATCAAGGCGCGAAGGCCCGCTATGATAGCTGGTCCAGCCGGTATACTGGCCCGGTTGATCTGAGGTTTGGGTAATGTCAGTTTCTTTGGGCCGGACATATCTTGTGTGGCGTGGTCACTGATCCAAGTCTGTGACCCCTCCTGGTCAAGGAAGGTGTCGAGGTCGCAGGCTTTGCGGTGAGGGGATGAGTAAAACGCGTCCATCTCATCTGAGAGATCCACAAGGCCATTGAACACGCGATTAGCGGAAGACTTCGGGTTGAAGATGCGGGTTTGACGCCCATCCTGAGATAGCAGGGAGAACACGACCGGTTGTGTTGGTAGACTGTTGGACCAGGTGATCAGCTCAAAGCCTGTCGCGCCTGTCATCCGGAAGATCTGCCTGGACATTGTGTCAGAGAGAAGCGCTATAACTGCTGTCTGGGCAGGAGTGATATCCAGCAAGTCCGGGGCTTTGGCAGACGCGCTTGAAATGACTTCACAGCTCTCTGTCGTGTAGCGCAGGCGAATATTGCCGAAGGTGTCGGCATCAGATAGCGCTGGCATGATCGCGTGAGCAATATCCAGCACAAGCCGTTGCACGTATTTGCCCTTCCTGTTGCGCCTACTAAACAGCAGGTCGCTGTCCGCCGTGATGGTCGGTGGTATTGTGGTCATGTTTGCGGTCTTTCGCTTGAGCATGTTGCACCCCTGTCGGTTTTCGTGCGAACCAACTTGCAGGGCCTTTTTGTTCAATATCATCTCCGATCGGACTCATCACTTCAGGGATTCCCGCAAATGCTGATTTTGTTCCGCAGAGCCACGAACGGCACGCTGAGCACTCCGCTCAGGGCTGATAGTATGTGGATGTTGCGAGCAGGGAGCGTAGAAACTTTTTTTCAAGAACGTATGCGACGGCGCGATCGTAGCGCCGCGAGCCGGCCGGCTTGACGCGACTGACACACCCCATGTCGGCAAGTTCAGCCATAATATCCTCAACAGCATTCCCGGCCGCGGCAAAACCTGGCGAAATCTCCCGGCATGTCAGAAGGTGCGGCCCCCAGGCATCTTTTAGCCCGCGCTTCAAGAAGCCTCTGTTCTGGAGAAAAGAAAGTAAGTCGTCCTTAGACCAGACCTTGCTGTCAGGGGTTTTTAGAAGATTGCCCCTCCCCGCTACATAGATGAATTCTGACCCAACTTTTCTATATTGCACCAGCGCAGAGCGGGCGCTCTGGATAACGACGAGATCGAACAACTCGAGGCGGACAAGATCCTGATGGGATGTGAACGGGCAGTTGGCTCCATCATGATTGAGCATTTCCGGGCCAATATTCAGTAATCGTCGATCTTGATGATCAGCACGACACATTGCATTTGCCAATGACTGATAGTGTTCAAGTGACCAGATATTGGGTGGACGTTCTGATTTTGCACGCCATCTTTTGACGGCGAGCATGGCCCAGTTGGCGATCTTCGCGCGGGCCGCGTCAGTTTCTCGCTGCCGCGCCCTTTGGCGTTCTTCAATCTCCGCGAGGTGAATAGCACAGCGAGCCGCAATCGTCTCATTATAAACCCAGAAACGCGGTGCCCCGTAAGTGACGGCGGATCGAATGTCGTCTGCTGATTCGCTACGGGCAAGTCCTGACAGATCAATTTCGATAGTGGTATTCTTACGCGAAGCCAGTATAGATTTTTTCCGCGGATCGACCTGATGCGTGACCATGATCTCGACAAAAAGTTCTCGCCCGTTCTGGTCTGTGACAATGAGATCCGGCCGGATTCCATCAAGGTAGACCTCGATCCGAACCGACGAAAGCTTCAGAACAGGCCATGGATCGCTCGGATCGCGATCACGCGTATCGAGCCATCGACCGTTGACCAAAGACTCAGAACCCCAGCCTCCAGGGCCGAGGTTCTCGGCCACAATGTGCGGAACGCTGACTTCCATGCAGTCTGCAATCATCTGCTTTGCCAGCAGGTGGATAGCTGTCTCGCCGGCGGTCCTGCACTCGTCTGTGCTCAGATGATAAAAGTGATCTGATTTATCCGATTTGAATTTCCTGGCCCGGACCTCACTCTCGCAATCGGGACAGACCAGTCCTTTTGTCCCGGTTTCAACGAAGTCGACATGAAGAAGGTTACCATTTGCGGATCGACCATAAAGAGTGCGTGGGCCACCACCGACGCCAGGAAGGAAGCAGAGTGTCTTAGCGGCCCGATCCTCGCACGACATCGGCATATCGATGAATGTTGCAGACACATCGTGGTTAAATGTCACCCCGATTACCCATCCAGGTTGTGAGATCGATCTCGACTCGGGAAACTATAGCAACGTTTGAGTTCAAAGCAATTTAGCTTAGAAGGGCGTGATCCAATTTTCGATATAGACAGCAGTCAGCGAGCGAAAAATCTGACCGCTAGGCGACGTCATTGTGGATGAGCGGAGTTGACGACGATGAATTCGCCTGCCACCGCACCAGAATGCCAGCGATCAAGAAGCCGATCGCGCCCATGAAAAACGACGATGGGCCGCGAAACGATGCAATCGATCGCCATATGGATGATATGCTGTCGATTGCTGGCTCGCCAAGAAACAGGCCTGGTATGACTGCGACTGCTATCACTGACATGATCGGCAAGATGCCGACGGCAAGCATCATGCGCCACATAAGAGCGCCTTGCAGGGCCTTGGCGGTGATATAAATCCCTGCACCGATCGTGGCGCAATATACCAAAAAAGCCAGAGCCATCGGAACGATCGACATCAGGAGGATTGCCTGGACGAAAATACCCAATACGGACTCGTCGACCAGACTTATACAGCGTGTGATGCTGGCCGGGCCACACGGGCCAGCACCCATGTCGGTCCATGGCATAAAAAAGCTGAGCGCGAATGCGCCTCCAGCAAAGACCACAAGTGAGGTCGTGAAAATATTTTGCTTTTCGAGAAAGACGATCATCTGAATGGATTACCTTGCTTGTCTCAACGCTTGGGTGCGCAGGGGTTTGTGCGCTCCTTAGCGAGGAAAATTTGGAAGTCTTGCAGAAATTGTCGTTTAGCTGCTTCGATGGAAAGCATCTGCTGGGGGAGGGCGAAGGAGTCAGATGTGAAGTCGTTACACTCTCCGTTGTGCCCCTCTGCGGACGCCAGGAAGCCGCCCACGAAGGATAAGAGCATATCCTCTTCGGTGAAGATGTTTTGCGTTGCGGGCTTCAAGTCAGCAATTTCGGCCAGCCTATCCACCGTCACAAAGGGGCAGAGCTCACCTTCAGACATTGTGGAGTGTCTGATCTGGACAACGGACCCATCGGACGTCACGTCGAGGATGGTGATTTCACCCTTTGGGCCGTCGCTACGATGAGGATAGACGTCTCCGATCCGAAGTCCATATTGGTCAAACTTACCCAGCATCCAGCACCTTGCGAAGAGTTGTTATCAAGAGCCCGCGTTGCCGCCAACTTTACTTGCAAGGGATATGGCATCGGTTCTGGGGAAGCAAAAATCAGTTCGGCAAGCAACAGTCGGTTTCTGAACTGGCAAAGCCTCTTCATTTTTCTGGCCGGTTCTTGAGTACAATCTGTTGTCATGGGCGTAGCCCAGAGCTCATGACATCTTCTTTTCAGTGCTTATTTTTGACTTTTTTGCTGGTGCTTCTAACGATCAAGAGGCCCTCGATTTCAATCCAGGGAACTTCACCGAATTGAACCGGGGAGTATCATACCCATTCGGTAATGGTCAGGCGATCCCCATAAAGGCCCAAGGGTCTTCAATCTTTTTTGGAAGACATTCCGTCATCGCGTTCAAAATTTCAGAAAGCGTATGCTCTTGGATCTGTAGCGCTTCGGTCAGCAGTCCGCGACCAAACTTTGTCCATGGATCAGTGTCTGTCAGTTGCGGTCGAGTCATCCTCTCGAGACTTTGTGCATCGAGACAAGCGCAGTTGCCAAGTTCCTCCGAGAAGGTTAGGAAGCCGCGCAAAATATTGACAGAGCGTTTTATCCAGAATCCATCTGCGTGAGTTGCTGCGGCTCGTAGCAGCGCGTCTGAGGCGGTCTCGGCATAGAAGGTTCTTGCAACGCCCAATGGCGTCGATTGGGCAGCCTTAACGGGATTTGTGATCGATTTGGCGAAGAGCTCCTTATCGACCAGTCGTGCTGCCGCTTCAAGTATGGTATTAGCCGTCGGGGGGAGCCGCATGGCGGACCTCGGATTGGATGAATCAGTCACGTAAGGCAATGCCACCATGACGAGGAATGGCAAGACACAGCCGAGTGCGGCTAGTTGCGTGAGGGCAGGGAACTGATCATCGGGAGCAGCTTCGTCACCCACGTAGTCGCAGAATGTGGTATGGCAGGTATGCCCGGCTTCTTTGGCAAAACAATCCAGTCTAGCACTTGCATCCAGCTCTGGCAGTAATTCAGCCAGAATGCATTTGATGTCGGCGCGTGCGCCGAATAGATCCGGTGAAAGTCTTATCGTCATTGTGCGTCCTGACATCACCAGTGTCTGTAGGCTCCAGCTCAGAGGCTTAACGGAAAATAGTTGACATTCGGTGCTGCCACCCATCGACTTGGAGCCTTCTTCAGGTGGTCATATAGAATATGGGAATACGCTTCGTGCCCCAGAAAAAGTTATCTGATTTTGCCTTCAATGCGCCCGATTACAACTTGGAACAAGCGATCCCGAAGGTCATCCTGACTGAAGCTTATGCCCGCTAAGGCCTTTGTTATCGGGGAGATTTTCTCTTTTTCGACACGGACCGTTTTCTCTCTTCCTTTGCGGACTCTTCACGTTGGCTCATGAAGGTCAAAACCAGCGGCCGGATGTTGTTGCGCCAACTGGAGCCCGCGAAAATGCCGTAATGTCCTGCGCCCGGCTCAACATGGCTAAACTTCTTTTCTGCGGGCAGGCCTGAGCACAGCGTGAGTGCTGCAATGCATTGACCGGGTGCTGTAATGTCATCAGCCTCCCCCTCGATCGTCATGATCGCCACATTTGAAACCTGTCTGATGTCGATCGTCTTTCCGGCGACGGTGAAGGCATTGCGGGCGATCTCGCCCTTCTTGAAGATGCGATCGACAGTCGACAGGTAAAATTCGGCCGGCATGTCCATGACGGAAAGGTATTCATCATAGAAGGTGTTGTGCTTGTCGCAGTTGGTGACCTCTCCGGCGGCAGCCCGCGCGATCTGGCTCCTGAAGGCACTTGCATGCTTATCGGCATTCATGGCGACAAAGGATGTCAGCTGCATCAGTCCGGGATAGACTTCACGCCCAGCGCCAGCGTGACGATTGCCGACGCGCTGAATCATGCTTTTCTCCAGCTGGCGCATGTCGACCTTGTCACCAAAGTCCGTGACCTCGGTGCGCGCTGCGGAGGGATCGATCGGCCCACCGATCAGAGTCAGGCTGAGTGGCTGCGCTGTTGGGTCTTCCTGCGCCAAATAGGCTGTTGCTGCCAGGGTGAGCGGAGCTGGCTGACATACGGCGATGACGTGTGCCTCTGACCCCACTTCGCGGATGAAGTCGACGAGGTAGAGCGTGTAATCTTCGACATCGAACTTTCCTGCGCCGACAGGTATGTCGCGCGCGTTATGCCAGTCTGTAATGTAGAGATCGACGTCTGGCAGAAGACTGGTGACAGTGGCCCGGAGCAGCGTGGCGTAATGGCCCGACATCGGCGCAACCAGCAAGACCTTCCGCTGAGGCGTTTCGCGGCCTTCAACGACGAAACGCAGAAGGTCTCCGAAGGGTCGTGATGTGACGATTTCAGTTTCAACAGAGCGCTCGAGCCCATCCGTATCTTTGAGGGGCAGAATTCCCCATTCTGGTTTTAGCGACATCCGCTTGAATGTCCGCTCCGTGACCTCGCCCCAGCCGCGAAGCCAGTTCGCGGCCGGGTTTGGTGTCATCGTCAGAAACGGATGCGTGCCGATTGCCTGCGCCGCGGCGCCAAGCCATTGTTGGGTAATCCTGCCAGCTTCCATCAGATCGTAAGTGGCCATCATGCGCATGTTATATCTCCCCGCTGGTTTCTGTTCGATAGTGATGCAGCGATCCTTGTCTGGACGTGGTCTCTCTATCCACGACCCCGTCAAGCTGAACCTGTTCTCAGAATATGGGTTCATTTGAGGGAAGCGTGTCACCACCTTGAGCATCGTGATCATGAGCATATGCCAGTCGGCGATCATCCGATCTTGAGGTGCCGCGCAAGATATCCATATTGTTGCATGAAATTTGGCGCCGGGATTTATGAGCACCCGCGCCCCTCGTTTTCTCCAATAATTATTTGCTTGCAATTGTTATTCTTCTCGTCTCGACGTCCTGTTATCGGGAGCGTAATGTATGAACTACGAGTGCTCCAATTTGCATGATCGACCATAGGAGTTGTCGTGACGCTTGCTTTCCATTTTTCAAGACAGAGAGACTTCGTCTTTGGAAAACGGCTTATATCACTGACGAAGCGTGTCGGGCCCTGCGGTGAAGTCGTTCGCAAGATCGCTGGATCGCGTAAACTTTCTGAACCGGTGCCAAGCGTTATTATCTCTCAGCCAAGCAGCATCAAAGCGCCACTCTCCCAGCGTATTGGAGGCAAGGCCACTGCGCCGATGTGTCAGGTTGTCGAAGCTGACGGCTATCGCCTCTTGGCCATGGAATATGGCTCCGCGATGATCACGCGGGATCTTGAAGCTGGGCAGATCGCGATACTGCCAGCTACTTTTCAGCTGCCGACGAAGATCATGCGGTCGAGAGACGGTGTGGCTGCCATTCTCTGGATCAGGCCGAATGAACAGGGACAGATCACCGTTTCTTTGAAATCGAGTGCGAGTGCAAAGCCCGCCGTCGCCTTGGCGGGAAACGATCATCCAGCGCTTCCGCAGTTCGACGCGGAATACCGAAATGACGTCGAGAGTGCGCTTCGTGCAGAACTTCTATCAGCCGCTCATGCGATCGAGGATGCACTCATTCGTAACGCACTCGCCGAGATCCCGGATTGTCCCGCCGTTCTATGTCGCCAGTCCTTGACTGACGGCGCAGATCAGGACCGAGCGAGGAGCATCCTTTGGAGTATCTGCGACATTCTCGTGTCAGAGGGTGTGGTATCTGACGACATTGCGATAAGGCTCGAGATGGACGAGCTTACACAGGATGGGTCGCCGCAACGGGCCGTCCTTCGGTTCGAGAGCGTCGCATGGCAGTGGGATTGCCTTGCGTCAGACGTTCTCTTCAGTCGATTTCTCCAGCCGCTCGCGGCCTCTCTGTCCGGGCTGGAAAATGCCTTTACAATTGACCTTGTGCAACGCGGATCGGCAGCATCTCGGAGGAGCAGTCTTGTCGTGTCCATCGGCGATAAGCCAAGCGCACATGAGCGTCTTGCGGTCTATTCTGAGTATCCGGCTCTGAAAGATGTAATACTTGGGCTTGCACAAGGATCGCTTACGACGATCAGATGACTTTGCGAAGCAGCTTGGCAATTCAAAGGCATCATTGGCCGACACTGCTTTTGCGTGATACTCCAAATCAGTTAGTGTGTGGACCACATGCGATTTCTTGGATCATAGTCCGGGCGATTCCTCCATTGTGAGCACATGTTTTGCCGCGAAGACGATTTCTTCGCCAACTTTCTCACCTGTGATGTTCACCTCTTTTACAAGCTCGCCGCGGTAAATCCGAGACTTTTCACGACCGTGAATACTATTGACGCGGACTAGGATGAACTCGCCGCAATGAGGAAACGAATAGACCAAGCCCACATATTGCCCCGCGGTCAGCGCGTTCGCTTCATCCAGAGAGACGAGATCGTGACGATTGTCAGGGTGTATCCAATCCTGCCCTGCGAGGCCCTCTGTTGTCTCAATCTTTCTATAGGCCATCCGGCAACACTCCGTAGCTCACGTGCGTATCAGTATACCTACCTGATCATAAGCCATCGATCGGTCCTGAGCCAGACCGCGATCCTGGCCTGCACGTCGCACTGCAACTGAAAGACAGAAAGAAAGACAGGCAGCGGTTACAGGGCTCAACCAACAAATACGAGCGTCTTGGATTGCCATGCCCTCAGATGATCATCCCATCCTTCCAGGCAAGATGAATGAGCCCGATACTGACGAAGGCAAATCTCTTTTTGTCCGTAGCCAGAGATGATCGCATGAGTGCAAGGGCGTCTGTCAGCATCGTAGAGGCACATTGCTGCGTGTCTGCGTGATCGAAGCCGTCGACAACGATATCCATCTCGAAGTGCTCGCGTTTTGCCTCAGCTATCTCGGTCATTCTAACGACCATGCCTGTTATTGCCTGGATCGCCGCGGCGACAAGAGGGGCTTGTGTGTTTCCGTCATCCCCGCGTCGATCGGTGACTATGGTGTCGATATTGAGCCGCAGGGTGTAGGACGTCACAGGCATACCCATGACATCTCCACCGACCTGGTCGAAGTCTTCCGATGTCAGGCTACCGCACAGCGTGATGTAGCCATAAGGCCGGCGGAGATGTGGATCATGGCGCGCGCCCGCCAGCAGACTGTAATGGAACTGTCCGTCTTCGCACCACGGCGTCTTGGTATATCCGGCTGATCCGGTATCCCCTTCGATGTCAACGATCATGCGATGAAGGACATCAGCGCTTGTTCCGCCAGCCATAGTGATAGGGATGCCGACAGTATCGTATTCCGGCATGAAGTCTGAGACTAGCTCGCTCACCGTGCCAATCTCCCCGGCGCGCATGGCCATTTGACAGTCCAAGGGGTGGGGATCTGAACGATGCGCTTCAAGGTGGGCGATAGCGGTCTTTGGATCTCTCCAGGAGAGCATATGCTTGAGCGTGTGCACGTATGTCTCGGAGATTGCAAAGGCACGCCACACATCCGGCCGTTCAAGCGTCACAGTCAGGATCGGCAGACCTCTCGCCCGTGGGGTGTTTCGGTTAAGCAGTTCAGTTGTGGACCCGACGGGCAGCTCGAGATCGTATCCTGTAGCCGAGATGTTGATGCTGTCAGCCAAATACTTAATCGCGCTCGAATACTTATGGCAGGTTTGGCTATAGGTGTGATCCCCGGGGAGATCGTGCTGAAGAGCGATCTCGTAATTCTCCGCCAAACTGGAGAGAACGTGGATTTGAAGACCGTCAGGTATGTCTTTATGCGCCCACAGCATAAGATCCCCAATATTCTTGGTGATGTCACGCAGCGTATCGAGGTCATCGTAGGACGGGACATAATGAGGCTCGGGCAGGCAGGGCGGCCAGTAGGTCATGACAGACCCATCCCACCAGAGGCCTGCTTCGTCATGCACCTTGGTCATGACGCCAGTCATGGTGTCTTCCACGTTTCGACTTGCGGGACGGAGCAGGGGAGGGACGTGGCCCATGAGGTCACGCGCCTCTTGAACAAGCTCCTCCATCGGGCGGAGCAAGTCCTGGATCGGCGCGGGCGTGTGCTCGAACAAAGCTGGAAGGGGTAGGTTGAGCCACCCGGCTTCATCGACATATTTAAGCGACAGAGTATCAGCATGCCGTTTCGACGCATTCACACGGAATGAGGCACCGATGCCGACAGACACTTTCCGTTGCTTTGGGATATCAAGATCAAACACGATCGGCAAAATTGATCCGTATGCCCCCAGCGATCCGCGGGCACCGCTCGCGTCGCTAGCGAAAGAGATCATTGAGTTGTCGCGAAAGACTATGAACTGCTCGGATCGGCCAAAGATCCGTCCGTAGCGCACCGGACCTTGGGGCGCATGGGAGAGGCATCGCAGCATGTCCTCAAGCTTACCTGACAAACCTGTCTGTCTTTCGATGGCATCCAAGGCCAGAGATGCGAATGTTCCCATGCGGCTTACGATTGATGTGCCGACGAACGGCTTCGTGGAGGAGATATCATGCAGGCGCCGGACGGCAGCCACCTGATCGGCCATTGGCGTCTGTATCGGTCTGGCTGCAAACATGACTTCTCTCCTGTTGTTGAGAGAATAGTGCTGCGATGCAGCGTGAACTATTCAGATTTTTCCAGTGGGGTCCAGTTCCGTTGCGCTCAGGCCATTTTGCGGAGGTGCATTGGGCGAAGCAAGTCGCTGACATCGACCGTTGCGCTATCAGCAAACAGATCCTTCGCATCTGACTCGCTGAGGCCGGCTTTAAGTAGTGTGCTCTGCCAATTTTCCTCTGTCAGGCGCCAGTAGCCTGCCTCGATGCGCTGTCGCCCTTCACCCATCGCACCAACGACCTCTGGCCCTGTTCCGATGATACGAAAAACGCGCGCCATAAGACTGTCGAAGATTCCGATGACGGATGCGATGTCATTGTGTCGGACGAAGGCTGCACCCGCCAGCATCAGTGCAGCCGAGACAGACGAAGGTCTATTCCTGCTCAGACAAAATCGGGTGCACTCCCATATCTGTGGGTCACAGAGGCCGCCGACCGGCAGAAGGGAGGGGAAGATTTCGGCGGCCATCGTCCGTCCGGTTGTCGGGAGTAGTCGGAAAGACCCGCCATGATGCCCATCGGCTGTTTCCCATATGACATAAAGCGGATCTATCGCATCATACTGGTCGAATTCCATGCCGTTTTCGTCGAGCGTGACGGGCCACCCGTGTCTGACATGGAATTGATAAGCGCGATCAGTGTGCATCGAATCCCGCAAGTCAGGGTATTTTTCCAGATCCTTCAGTCGCAAATAGAGCATTCGCCCTTGCAAGATCTTTTCCTGCATGACCATTTAAATCTCCATCCTGCATTCAACAGGATGGGAATTAGGCCCCGATATCGCAGGCCGCGTATCGATACCCTATGTGCGGAGTGATTGAGGTCAGGAATTATGCAAATCTTTTGACTGGTGAGATGTTCGCGCTTGAAAATGTCAATCGCAGCAGGTTCTAAAAACTTCCTGTTAGGATTTTTCGGCCAATCATTACGTTGTAATGCAATTTCCGAAAGGCCACCTCATGACATACCACAAGTTTTTCCGAATTCTGGCGTCGACAGCTATCCTGGGTGTGCTGACAGGCTGCATGAGTGGCTCGGATGGCGGCGGAGGGACTTCTCTCGAAACGATCGCGCCGCTGGCTGGAATGACTGAAGAACAATACAGCAAACTACAGGCGCGCGGTGTTGTGGCGAAGGACGGTGTGCCCACGCGGTTCACGAGTGTCGCGTCCACGCGCACTTCTGGCTCTGGGTTCGATGAACCTGTAGGGCGAGAGGAGGGGTCTTTGACCTTTCGATCCGGCGAAGAACAAGGCGGCGTCGTTACGCGCAATCCGACTGTCACTCTGACTGTGAATGATCTGACGGGGGATGCTGTGTCTTTTCACCCGCGATACGATCAAAGCAAGAACAGCTTAGGACGGCCTGTGGTTTCCGGCTCCCCGGGTGACGTCAACGGCAAAAAGATCTACCTCGGCCGAAGGACGCAGAACTTACGGCACACCGCAGTTGTGTATCTTCCCCGGGGGGATGGACACATGTATGTCGGAGGATACGCAAGTGACATTCAAGGGCTCAGATGGTCGCACGGAGTCTTTGGTCGAGAGACGACACCCGACGAGGTGCGTGCGCTACATGGCAGCGCGACATTTAACGGCGTGGGAGCAGCAACAGTCAATTATCTCAAATCAGACGAGGGCGAGGGCGGAGGCTTCTATGAGGGCAACACGTCGGCGACCGTTAATTTTGTGAACAACACCTACGTGATGGACGGCAATTTTACCGGAAAGAGCGTAGCTCCTTTTGAGGCATTGCCTTTCACGATGTCATCGTCAGGGAAAATCAACCCAGACGGCAGCATGACAGGAACTGTCACCTATGGGGGACTTGATGCTGTCAAATCGACCATCAACGGTGATGTAGATGGACATCTTTTTGGACCTGGAGGCCAGTCGATAGGCGCTACCTTCATTGGTCATGGTAACGATGCCAGCGACAATTATGTAAACATCGTGGGCCATGCCGTGCTGAATCGGAACTGATTTTTCAGCTGCAAGTGCGTCGGCGTCCAGGAATTGGCGGGTCAGGGCGATTTTTCGCATTGAGCCGGATGGCTCGAGAGAGTGAGGCTCGGAACGGTTTCTCGTCAGGCTCTATGAGCATGTCGCAGTTATTGGCACCAATCACTGGCCCGGCACCCACACCCATCTCGCCTTCAGTCGCCCAGTGTGGAGTCGTCTCGTGATCTTGGCTTCTTTGACCCGCCTGCCATGACGTCAACCCGGCGCTGTGCAACAGCTCTCATGACGTCAAGTCGCTCTGCGTAGCGTGAGCCTGCTGTCGATGGGGCATATGGCTTCGGTGCGTCCTGAGCAGTCCCAGTCGTCTGTCTTACTGCATCTGATCCCTCTGCAATCTTGCGCATTCCTGGAGCCTGGACGCTTTCGTAGTCGTCGATACGCATACCGTCACGGGCACGCGATCTACCGACAACAATCCCATCAGGGGTCGTCTTGCTCAGCAGTTTCGTGGCACCCTTTTCAAGCAACTTCTGGCGACCTGCGGCGGCATCGAGAAGATCCGTCATGGTTTTGCTGACAGCTTTTGATCCTGTCAGACCTTCGGCTTTGGCTGTCGCCTGCACGAGGGTCTCGAAGGCATGAGCCTCCAGGTCGACGCCGACCCCGCTCGCAACGACGACAGGCTTTTTTGCAGACGCACCGATTTTGGTCTCGTAGCGTCGCAGCTTGACCACGGGCGGAGGTGAGCCAGCATCTCGCAGGCTCGGGAGAGACGTGGGGGTGTTTCCACCCAAGACCAGGTCAATAATACGAACCCCGTTTTTTCCACTCTGAATGACACCCATGCCGGACAGGCCAAGCTTTAGAGCCTGCTCTTCGGACATGGTGGATTTCGATAGATCTTGAAGGAAAGAATGCGCGTATTGCTTCATGAAATTTACTTTCGATACCATCTTACTATGGTATATGGAGCCATTCTGAGGAGCCCGCACCCCGATGTATGAGATCAAGATTTCCTCCAACGACAGTATCGAGATCGATTTTTGGGGCCCGCGCCTGAAGGCGGCGCGCACGATGCGCGTCGATGCCTGGTTCGAAGTTTTTTCGGGATGGCGCACTGCGGGTGGGGTGTTAAATTTCGACCCGTCGGCCGTGCAAGCTTTGTTTTGCGATCTCCGCATTGACGCCAGACGGGTGGCGCGCATGCTGGATGCGCAGGGTGATGTTTCAGCAGCTCCGATCGACCCAAAGCCAGAACTTGCCGATGATGGCGAAAGCCAGGTTCTGCGGGACGAGCTTTACAACGAAGAGCTGGTATTTTCTGCTCTGACGGAGCGACTGGGTCTGAAGGGGGTCGATTTTGGCGATCCATCTGACGTTGATGCCTTCATCGCGATGCGTGAAGTCCTCGCCAATGAGGGTGCGTTTCAACCTGGGTTGCGCGGCATCTGACCTTCAGACAGCCTTGCCTGATCACTTTTGAAAGAAGCCGAATGCTTCGGCCACCGCTCTATCGACTTCGCGCTCCAGCACACATCGTTGATCATGATCCATATCGTCCAGTGCTAGTTGCCGCGCCGCAGATGATGCACGCTGTGCTGGTGCGCTCGTTGGATCAGGGATTGGGAATTTGCGCACATGTCGCGTCATGAACCTTCTGCGGCCAGCGTAGAGGCGTTCATTGAACGTGAAATCATAGAATGTCTCGATCAGAGCGCTGTTTCCAACAGCGAGCATCAGCCAGATCAGGTCGGGATCGGTGTTATCGTCGAGCTTGATCCAGTAGCAATCGCCATTAATGACGGAGCCTGATGTCTCGAGCCAGAATGTCGGGCGCTCCGAGATATCGCGAAACACGATTTTCGGCGCATCCCAATCCGCAGAGCAGTGTGGCACCCAGATTTCAAACCATGCACGACCGGCATCGATGACATACGACCGTCCTTCGAGTTGTAACCGGTGGTGTTCGAGGTGTGCGCTGCTGTTGGGGTAATGCGAGAGATCAACAGCAGCTTTTCGTCCGTCTTTCACTTCATGCGGATAGAGAACCGCATGTGTTGGCGCCATGGATGGACGATAGCGGCTGGCGATATGATGTGTGACCAGCGGGCGTAATAGCTCCGGTCTGGGTGCGGGCCAGTCGGTGTTGATGAAAACCTTGTCGGCGGTCGTTTTGATTCCGACGCTGACCTTGCAAACATCCTCGAAGTTTTTCCATGTATGATTTGCCACTTGTGACAACCAGTCGATCGTCAGCGACGAAGCCAGACGCCACGTGCCGCTGGTGTCCAGGTTTCCATATCTCTGCTCGAAAAGACGGCCGTTGTCAGTCCTTTTCACTTGATCCTGTTTGAGATCGCAGCACAGGTCGTGCGTGTCGACGACCGCAGCTCCGGCGGGTGCAGCAGATATTTCGTATATAGCCGTGAACGCAGCGCCAGCGGCTCCGCATTCATCCACAGTAGTCGGTCGCTCAAAAAAGAGGACTGCTGGCAAGACGGCGGCGTCGAACAATCGCGTGTCGCCCAAGTCCCAGACCGCAGTGACGCGGGTCATCGCAAGCAGTGCTTCGCGAACCTGTCGGCCGGCTGCCGTGCTCAAGATCCGGTTCGATGTAATGACTGCGGCGTGACCACCTTCATCAAGGAGTCGCATGATCGACAAGATGAATGGGAAAGCCAAGTCTGTTCGCCCAGACAGGTCGAAACTCGTTTTGATCCTGGTGCGCACTTCTGGTGGCAGGGACTGGATGCGCACGTAAGGCGGGTTCGCAATAATGAAGTCGAAGCGTAAGCCGCTGATCTCAGCGTTCAGCGCAAATTCAATGAAGTCTTCCTGATGAAACACGCATGCAATATCCGGGTATGCAGCTGTCAATCTGTCTCGTGTCAAATTGACAGCGACATCATCAATATCCACACATGTGACACTACATCGAGATCTATCTCGCTGCGACATTGTTGCTAGGAGGGCTATCGAGAGTGACCCGTCCCCACACCCTGGGTCCAGGATACGGATTATCTTTGCTGGCGCCTCTTTCGTGCCCCTGTTCGCGTGCAGGGTCTGCGCCACGGCATTCGCGAGCCTTATGGGGGTGTATGTGGCTCCGGATGCTTTGCGATCTGTCCGCAGCGCGTGTCCGAGCATCTCACGATCTTCTATACCCATCCAACTATACTCATGTCGCCTTGTAAGGACTTAGTTCTGATGTGTTTGTTTCGCTAATGCCGGGGAGAGAAGTGTCACTTCCGCCCGATTTCGATGATACAGCGGCCTGCATGCGACATGTTTTCACCTCGGGATCGGTAGCTAGTTGAAACCTTTCCAGTCTGAAGTTCGTGACTTAATCAACCCATCGTTGTATGCGAGATTTTGAAAATCGCGGCGACGAGACCCTGACGACGAGGCCCCAGACGTGACAGCATCACAAGATACAATCTCGGACGCGCATATTATTTTTGAGACCGTCTGCGATGGCGCGAGCGTCGGTATGATAATTATAGATGACAAAAATTTCTGCCTCTACATGAATAGTGCGGCTGAGAGGGTTACGGGCAAGCGGCTTGTCGACATCAAAGGTTCCTGCATTGATATGTCGCTGCCTGCGCTTTCCGGTTTCTTGGGTGATGACCAAAAGGGTTGGCCAACTTCATCTCCAGAGCTGCTTGATCAGCCAGATGGCTGGTACTGTCCCGTCAGCGTAACGGTTCGATCGATCACAAACTCTTCAGGAGAAGGCATGATCAAGGTTCTCGAACTAAATGATCTTTCAGATAAGGCGAACACCATTGCGTCCCTCGAACTAGAAAAACGGACACTGCAAACGTTGAACAGGACTGGAAAAATGTTGGCAGGAACATTTGATCTTGAAGAGATTGTTCAGGCTGTGACTGATGCTGCAACCCTTCTTTCAGGAGCGCAGTTCGGTGCTTTTTTCTACAACGTGGTGCGTGAGGGCAGAGAAATCCATCTTTACACCCTGTCTGGTGCGTCATTTGAAAGCTTCGCCCACATGCCCCAGCCCCGGCATACACAAGTTTTCAAGCCGACTTTTGTCGATGCTGAGGTCGTGAGGGTTGCTGATATAAAGTCTGATCCTCGCTACGGTAAAAACTTGCCTTTCAAGGGCATGCCGGATTATCACCTTCCCGTATCGAGCTATTTGTCAGTTCCGGTCTTGTCGCGATCGGGGGAAATTCTCGGTGCTCTTGTTTTTGGCCATGAAAATTCTGATGTTTTCACTGAAAGTGCAGAACAGACCATATCTGCTATCGCCGCCCAAGCAGCTATCGCGATAGACAATTCGCATCTTTTTCATGGTCTTGAGCGTGAGGTTGTCGAGCGCCAGAGAGCTGAGGATCACCAAAAACTTCTTGTGCAAGAACTCAATCATCGCGTGAAGAACATGCTTGCCACAGTGAGCTCGGTCGCCACTCAGACATTTCGCCGGTCTACTAGCGAGGAGGTTATGAGGACTTTTCAAGGAAGACTCATGGCATTATCAACCAGTCACGGACTCATCATGCGGTCTCAATGGCGGGATGTCGAACTGTCTGAGCTTGCCGCGACGGCATTACTAGGTTTTGCTGATACAGATCAAGGGGGTAGGGCCACTTTTTCTGGACCCGACTTTCGGCTTAGCCCGCGCGCAGCACTTGCCTTGGGGATGGGTTTTCACGAACTCGCAACCAATGCAGTTAAGTATGGCGCGCTTGGAGAACGTGGTGGAAACCTCAAGATCGAATGGTCTATTGAGGAAAACGGCATCTTGACAGTCGAATGGTCTGAGCGGGGCGGCCCCACAGTGCAAGAACCGGCTTGCCGTGGTTTTGGAAGCAGGCTCCTCGAGGATGGCATTGCCCATGAGCTTGGCGGCGATGTCGATCTCGTGTATGAAGCTAGTGGATTTTCCTGTACAATAAAGATGGATATAAAGGATGTTGCGGCATGAAAGTGGAAGGGCTTGAAGGTAAGCGCGTGCTCGTTGTTGAAGATGAGATGCTGGTTTGCATGGACATTGAAGACATGTTGGCGGAGTTTGGTTGTATCGTTGTCGGGCCTGCGCCATCTGTAGATCGCGCCATGAAAGTCATTGCGATGGAACAGTTTGATGTTGCCATGCTGGACCTCAACCTGGCCGGCAAGCCGAGCTATCCGATCGCCGACCACCTTGCGGAAAATAATATCCCCTTCATGTTGGCAAGCGGATACGCCGATGTCCGTCCGGATCATGCTGATCGCCCGCGGCTCCAGAAGCCGTTCATGAAATCCGAACTTCGCGACAAGCTTCTGGAAACTATTCAAGGGGTCATGTGATGATCTCCGGTGCGATGCAGAAATGTGTTGCATCGCCGTTGACCATATTCTGATTTTTTCGCGTGATCGGCGTATTTCTCATCATAAGCCTCTTTGCAATGCAGTCGATGTCGCCGTAGATATCACCGCAAAGAGGAGAGATTGATGATTTATCGTATCGTTACTGCACTGACATTCCTGACCGCAGCCCCTGCCTTCGCGCAGGGTGCCTGGGACCACGCTTACACACCCGGATTTGGCGGTCAGTGGGAGGGACGCTTTGAGGCCCCAGACGGTAGCTATAGCGCGCAATACGGATGCGTCATTGGTGGAAATTCGGTCTCGTTTTTTGCTACCGGCCCGCACGTAGGACCAGGAAAATCAAGCCTGTCCGTAGATGGGAAGGTCGTCTTCGAAGGTAATACGGGCTACAGCTCAGAATCAAATTCTACCTACATGGAAATTTCGGCCGATGCGAGCATGGGGGCTGAAACGAAGCAGGCGTTTAATGCTGTCGTCATGGCACTCGCAGGTGGCAGTCAGGCTGTATGGACAACACCTGACGAGACCGCATTTTCTATCAGCCTCGCGAATTCCAAGGATATTGTCGATGGTTGCATCCTGAGCTGAGCGAGATGCTTCGGTAGCCTGACAGATACACTGCGTTAAATTAAACAAGCGCCAT
Source organism: Loktanella sp. DJP18 (assembly GCF_049310965.1). Taxonomy (NCBI): domain Bacteria; kingdom Pseudomonadati; phylum Pseudomonadota; class Alphaproteobacteria; order Rhodobacterales; family Roseobacteraceae; genus Loktanella; species Loktanella sp. DJP18. The sequence continues at coordinate 22,852 of NZ_JBMERN010000052.1, forward strand.
GCAGATCCGTCTGCATGGCGCTTGTTCTATGGTATCATAAATGACCTGAGCGACGGCTGCCCGCGTGATCAGGAACTGCGATCAAGGAGCGTAAAGGCATCGTCGTCGGCCTCTTCGTTATCAGCTCCGTTGGCGTCGAAGGCTGCGGCCTTCGTCTTGAGAACTTCGAGGATGTCGGCACGGATGATGGCCAGATCCGGCCCTGTGGTGCGGGCGATCACGAGGGTGTTCGCAGAAATATCGTCGCCAAGGTGTGCGTCCAGTGCGGCAACAAGTGCGTCATGCGTTTTGTCTGTCATTTTCTTCTTCCTGATGAACCTGATGGGTAAGTGGTGGCATTCAGATGAAATGCCACCACTTGCGCGTCAGATCTTACCTATCCTGGCCTGGTCGACCAATGGATAGAACCTTCTTCTTCTCTGTTGTGCGTCTGGCGTGAAGGTCTTCCGCGAGCTTACGCACGCGGTCTTCGCGAGCTGGCGCTTGGAGGGCGCCGTTTCCGGTCACCGCAGCTGCGGCTTCGCGTCCACGGAAATGGAGCAGGTCCTCTTTCCAATCCTTGTCGATCTGTTTCTTTGCAGGCTTCACCTTGAGTTCGATTGCCGATTTGCTCAGGGACTGTGAAAGGCCAGGAGACAGCTGTCCGTGGATGCGCGAATCCTGCCCTGCTTTGGGGCGGGCTGCACGGTGAATACGGGGACCATCGAGGTAGACGAGGTTCTGCTCACCGAGGTTTATGTAGCTGCTCTTGTCGTCCTTCATGCGGTCGATGTGTGCAGTTTCACGGTCTGAGATACGGGTGCAGTTCGCTTGTCCTTCATGATCCAGTGTCGTGAAAGGTGCGATGATCGCCATGCGACCCTTTCTTGCAATGATCACGCAGTTGCGGGCCTTACCGTCTGCCTTGGGTTCGTTCTTCCAAAAGAAGTCCGCGCGAACGACCGTTCCGATCGTGATGCCGTCGTCAGCCATGATATGCTCCAGGTTCGTGTTGCGCTTTGGATATGGCGCTTGAAACCTGCTTTCGCCTGCGATGTCGGAAACGCGACACGCAGGAATGGCCACCTCTATGGGTGCTGACCAAGCTCTCCTTGTAAAATGCGTAGTGTGGCGAACCAGATCCACCGAGGTGCTTCCGGATTAGCATCAAGTGCGGGGCGTAAGGCTTGCGCTACCCATATGGCTTCGCTCGCACCTCCAGCCCTGAGAAACCCATTGCTGTCCCCGAAGGCTTCTGGTTCGGATATTGCAGCGGGCACGACTGCGTTTAAAGCCAGTGCGTGTTTTAACGCAGCCTCAGTCAGTTTGAGCGCAAGGTCGCTTCGGCCGTCCACGTATTCTGCCTTCCATGAGATCATGACACGCGCGTAGCGCGCTAACGCTTCATCATTTCCATAGAGCCTGATGGCTGCGTCGGCTTCATTCCATCGCGCATCATTGATGAGTGTGGCAATCAGGATCATCCTGATGCCCTGGTTGTCTGACGGGTTGCAGTCCAGAAGGTCGTGCAGATCCACAAGAGCGGGATCAATCTCGCCGCGGTCGATATGGTGCTGGGCGCGCTTTGCCTTCGCGCGCATGTAGCCGCGCGTTTTTATATCACCCCACCACGAAATCGGTTTCATGCAGTTGGCCTCTATGTAGGCCTCGCCAGCAAGGATGCCGCGATCGAGGATGGTCAAGTAGTCTCTTGGAAAGAGGTCCGGGTCTGCGAGGGCGACGTAGGCGTCCACAAAGAGCGGCACACGCGCCATCAGGCCGACGATCCTGTCGATGGTCTTTGGCTTACTCCAGGCGTCGATGCCGCTTTCCAAAATATCGAGGATTGATTCCTCTGTTTGCCAGTCATCGACGCCAAGCATCTCTGCATCCGTGTCGCTGAGCAGGGCGTCTGGGTCGGGTATTTTGGATAGAATGTCAGTCATGTTGATCTTCGAAGCCAAACTTGAGGATTTCTTTCCAAATGACTAGACCACGTTGGCGTAATCGACAACAATTTGCTTATGACGGCTCTTCTCAATGGACGTCAAGATGTCGAACTTTGGTCGAAAATGGCTAAATGCAGATGAAGCGATTCTTTCGATCCTGCAAACTTATCTTGACGGGTCTGTGAGTCACAGGCTGGCAAACTTGGCCACATCGCTCTCGTCGCGTGAAAGCCCCTGCCACACCTTTTGGGTGCAGCAGGGGCCGTTTCTTCATGTCTGTTTAGTGGTCAGGCGACTTTGGGCCATGCCCGGGCACGTATCTCATCGAACGTCTGGAGCCGCGTGATGACGCCGTTCCAGAAGACTTCGGTCAGCATGTCCTCGCCCTGAGGGATATCCTCGACGCGTGCCGCTGTGAGTTTTCCGTCGATGAGCATGACACCCTGGCGGCCTCGCTTCGACGTCTTGCTCCCCTTTGCGGTGATCGGGTCTTTGTAGACGTCGTGCCAGGCACCGTCACGAAAGTTGGCCGATGCCTTCATCGCATAACCCATCGTGTCACGATCGACCTTTTGAAGCAGTCCGCCTCCCATACCGAACGCGATGTTGCCGATCGCGAGTCCGCGTTCCATCATTGCATCCATGATTTGAACGACCGAATCCTTGTTGACGCCGTCGCCCTGGATGACACGCACCTTTTCATTGAGCAGGCGATATCCCTGGTCGGTTACGGTGTATCCAAAGACATCCATCAAGGCTTCGATGACCGCAGGGACAATCTCGATCGGGTCACCGCTATCCGGCCGAACAACGAAGGTGCCGTCACGGGCAAGGATGGCTTGTTTCAGATCAACGCCAAGGTAGGTTTTGATGAAGTGGAAAAGGTCGTAGCTGTCCGATACGCAGGCGATGATGCCCGTCGGATTGTCCCGGACGAACTTGGTCAGCTGCTCGAGTTCGCCTTTGCGACCAAGTGCTGTCATCGTACTGTGTTCGGTTGCATTGATCGAGTAGCCTGCCATGTCCGCGCCATAGAAATTGCGGGCGTAAAGCGTTCCCATGATCGTGTCCGTGCCCATGCTGCTGACAAGGTGAGCGGCACCACCGATGCCGGCAGCATCGCGTGCGGCAGCGCCACGCGCGCCAAAGTCATGCAACTTGAATGCGACGCCATTCGTCGTGCCATCGGTGGTCTGCATCCGCTTGCCGATAGCGCCGACAACGTAGTGCGACAGGCTTGCCACTGTCGAGGCATACCAGATGGCGCGCAGCAAGCGCGTTTCCAGGTAGCTCACCAGCCAACCCGACCTGGCGTCGGTGTTGCGGATGCGAACCTGCGGCACCGAAATCGGAGCAAGCGTGCCTTCGGGCAGTGCTTCAATCAGGATCGGGAGGTGGCCGCCGTGAACGTCGATGATGTGCTGCCAGCCAGCCACGTAAATGTCGAAGCCGTGCGCCTTGAGATAGGGGGTGGCCTCATCGAGGTCAGCCTGTGTGACGACTTGGCCGGCAAGCTTGACCAGCTCGATCTGAAGGCCAAAGAACAGTGCTGTGTCAATCTCACCCCATGGCTTGCGCGCCTCAATGTAGGACGAAATGATCTCTGTGCCGTCAGGTGTGTGGCTGAAATGCGAGAGCTTGTAGCTGTCGGTATCGAAGATGATGTTGTCGAGATTGACAGCGTTCGCAAACAGACTCGTGGCGTTTGGATTGAAGTGTTTCATTGTCCTGTTCCTCCTCGGATGGACGGTTGTGGTTGGGGATCGGACCTCCC
>NZ_JBMERN010000053.1:0-26492 GCF_049310965.1 Loktanella sp. DJP18
TCTCACAAAGCCACTGTCAAAACCACTGGCTGACCATTCCCAGAACCAAGAAAAGCGACGACAAAACCAGCATGATGCTGCCGAACAATCCGTTCCAGCGAAGACTTACGGTCATCGGATTGCGATGCAGGATCGCGCCTACATAAGTTGCTGTGGTCGCCAGCGGAGCCAGACAGACCGTTAGCGTCCAGCCGGTCAACAATGACAACAGCGCTGCCTGATGCGAAATTAGCGGCGTGCGAACCATGAACTCTGCAAAAATAACCACAGAAATGATCGGGTGTAGGCCCAGCATCGCAGCCAGTAGTGTAATCCAAGTTAGTGACAGGGCCAGCGCCACCGGCCCGCCCCAATCGACAATGCCGTGCAGGATTGGATCCAGCGCATGCTGCGGTACAAGGGCCACAAGAAGGGCACCGATTAAGCCGGCAAGCGCAAAGACACCGATTTCGTTCACATAGCGCGGGGCGTTGGTGGTCAGGTCATCGATCAGCTGGAGCGGCCCGTTTAGCCCCGCCCGCGCCATCGACCAGACGACAGCATAGACTGGGACGACGGTCACCAGAACTTGTTGAAAATTAAGCGGCAGCAGATAGTCGCCTGCGATGACCAATAGCGCTAGACCGACCAAATGCCCCAGCACGGCCAGCAAGCCCAGCCCGTCGCCGGGAGTAGGCGGAACCGCGACAGGCTTCGGAAAGACCGAAAAATAGCGTCGTTCCAGAACGTCCATGACGCCGCCGACGAACAGGAACATTGCAGCGAACCCTAGCCCCCAAGGGGCGGCGTCACGCCAGTGAACGTCGGTAAAGATCAACAGTAGCGTGTTCAGCGCGATGCCAAAGGGCGACCAGAAGGCAATGGTGGCGAACCCTCTGACGATGGCCGTCACGATCCGGCGTTCGCGAATGGCGTGGACCTCTTCGGTGACGTGGCTTTGCGCCTCCAGCCGGCGTTGTCCGGCCAAAGTCATCTCGATCAGCAAACCAAGTCCGCCAAGATTCAAAAGCACACCAAAAAGATTGCCGCCAATCCCAAGCGAGACATATCGCCGCGACGGGGGCTGATTAGCGAGAAAGGCACCGGCAGCCTGAAAAGCTGGGTCGCGAGCGGCGGCGAGGCGCAGGAATATCAGCGCAATCAGGATAGAAGAAAGGAACGATACCCGATCGCCCGCTATCGTCATGTCGACCAGCGTCAGGTTTCGCGAAAGCAAACCCCAAACCGTGATCAGAACGGCGGCGATCGCAAAGGAACGCACGATCAAAGACGCCCTGCCTAGATTCAGAGCAATAAATATAAGGATAAGTGACGCGCTGATCCCGACAGCCGCTTGTATCCCTGACAACACTGCAAACAGATAGGCCCCAAAGCCTGATGCCAGCAGCAAAGCCCCGGAAACCGCAAAGCGGCCCGCGGGGGCCGCCTTTGGTGTCGCAATGACATCGTTTGTCGTTTGGGTGGCCACGTCAGCGCAGTCCCATACGATTTGCCGCTTTAATTCATGCCATAATCAGCAGGCAGTTTGTCATAGACATCCGCGTTCAGACGGGCGATCATCGCATCACGATCTCCTCCGGTTTCTTCGACAATCCCGGCCCACTTCGTGATCAGCGCCTGAAACTTGTCGACCTTCGCCTGTGCATCCGTGACGCCATATGCGCTTTCAGCATTAGCTACGATGACCGACAGATCCTCTGCCACAAACGCATCCTTGTCGGCGATCATCTCGGCCGATGGCTCGATCAACTCAACGCCGTGTTCATCCAGTTGGGCCAACGCTTCGGTATCTGCTTCAGTATAAGCTATCGTCGCGTCGACAGCCACCTGCGCAGCCTGACTCTTGATCAACATACGCTGCTCGTCGGTCAGGGCGGCCCACCAATCGCGGTTCGTCGTCATAAGGGAAAGCGAATGATAAGTGCCAAGGTTGAGCGTTGTCAGATATTTGGCAGCATCCCACAACTGGTAGGACTGGAAGGCGCCGGGCGCCTGAATGGCAACGTCCAGCGCGCCCTTGTCTAGACCTTCGAACATCTCGGAGCTGGGGACGTTGACCTCAATCGCGCCGACCTTTTGCGCCCAGCGGGACCACAGACTGCCCGGCACGCGGACCTTCTTGCCCGACAGATCGGCGGTGGACCGGATCGGCACGTTCGAGATAATGGTATAGGGCGCCGTGGAATAGGTGCCCAGGTAGAGGGTGTTCTGCGCCTTGTATTCGTCAAGACATTCCGGGCAGGCCAGCAAATTGTACTCGATGGCCGCACCCATGGCAGCCAGATTGTTCGGCGTGGCCAGCCCCATGTCGGCCACGAGCTGTGCGTTCCGGAATTCCGCCGGGAAATATGTCATCGCCAGCATGCCCATGTCTGCGATGCCGTCGCCAAGACCCGCCAGTGCGGGCGTTGCACCGAGCAGCGCGCCGCCTTCAAACTGCTGCACGTTGAACCCGTTTTCGGTCAACTTGGCGATGAGAGGTGCGTAGCCGATGGCGACGGGATGCTTTGGCCCGGTCCACTGGCTGATGGTCAGGTCCTGCGCCTGAACGCTGCCGCCCAAGGCGATCGCGAGAGCTACGATGGTTGTGAATTTCATGTCAGTCTCCTCCCAGAGTTTTGGCGGTGTCCGCCACGCAAATTTGCGAAACACAGTTTCATTTTGGACGGGGGCGGTGTTAAATGTCCAGAAGAATTCCTCACTTAGTGGAGCTTTGACGTGGATTTCGGCCTTTCCGACGACCAGCGCGCGCTGCAGGACAGCGCCCGTAGCTTTGCCCGGCGCGAATTGCCCAGCGTGGCGAAACACTGCGAAGCGACGAACACGCCCGTCCCCCCCGACATGCTGAAGGCGTACGCCGAGATGGGGTTTCTGGGCATCAACACGCCGGAATCCTTTGGCGGACTGGGCTTGACGCACCTTGATGCGCTGATCGTGCTGGAGGAGTTTGCCAAGATTTCCAGCGCCGTCGCCTTTCCGGTGTTCGAAGCCTCGGTCGGTCCCGTCCGCATCGTGCAGACCTATGGCACGCCTGCCTTGGCCGACAGGGTCGTGCGCGAATCCGTGCAGGGCAAGGTTCTGGTGGCGATTTCCATGTCGGAGCCTGACGCAGGCACGGCGCTGACCGACCTTCGCACCCGCGCCGTTGTCGAGGGCGATACAGTCGTGCTGAAAGGCACCAAGCGCTGGTGTTCCGGTGCGGGCCATTCCGGCGCCTACGTCGTCTTTTGTCGTTTGTCAGATGCGCCCGGTGCGCGGGGCATCGGGGCAGTCTTCGTGGAAAAGGACACGCCCGGATTCACCTTCGGCGAGGCCGAGATGCTGATGGGCTTCCGCGGCATCCCTTCTGCCGACATGCATTTCGACGACGTGCGGTTGCCGGTCGAGAACATCCTTGTGCCCGCAGGCGGGTTCGGCGACCTGATGGGGGCGTTCAATCTGGAGCGCTGCGGCAATGCCACTATGTCGCTGGGTGTGGCGACGGGGGCGCTGGAACAGGCGCTGGACTATACGGGCGAACGTCAGGCCTTTGGCAAGCCGCTGGTCGACTTTCAGGCGGTGCAGATGAAGCTGGCGGACATGGCACTGCGGACCGAGGCCGCGCGCTTGCTGATCCATCGCGCCGTGGCGGGCGTCGACGGATTCCCGTCCGTGATGGACGCAAGCCTTGCCAAGTGCTTTGCTAACGAAATGGTGCGCGAGGTCGCGGGCCATGGCGTGCAGGTCATGGGCGGTTACGGCTACCACAGCGATTACGGCATGGAGCAGCGGTTCCGCGACGCTTGGGGCTGGGGTATCGCGGGCGGTGCCATCGACATCCAGAAGATCAACATCGCGGCCACACTGGTAGGCCGCCGGTTCGACCAGCGCAAATAAGGGGCCTCAGGCCCCCTTGAACACCGGGTCGCGCTTGTCAAAGAACGCGGCCCGCCCCTCCTCATGGTCCGCCGAGGCCATGAGGAAGCCCTGCAAGTCCGCCTCCAGCGCCAGCGCGCGGTCGAAGTCCGCCATCTGGGAGAAGGCAGATTTGGTCGCGGCCAGCGGCAGCGGGGCCTGATTTTCAAAGCTCGCCGCGATTTTCATCGCGTGGCCCAGCGCCTGCCCCGGCTCGCACAGCTGATCGATCAGCCCGTTAGGGGCGACGTCGGCTTTGACCACCGTATTTTGCAACAGGAACCGTTTGGCCCGCGCCGCCCCGATCCGGTTCGGCAACGCCCACAGCAGGCCCACGTCCGCCATCAGCCCGATCTTGCCGAACACTGCGCCGAAGGTCGCGGTGCGGCTGACCACATTAATGTCCGCCAGCGCCGCCAGTGACAGGCCGGCGCCAAAGGCAGCCCCCTCGACCGCCGCGATTACCGGCACCGGTCCAGCTGCCAGCAGGCGCACCAGACGCGCTGTAATCATCATCCGGGTGCGCGCATAGATCGGATCGCCGGATTTCATTGACTTCAGGTCGCCTCCGGCGCAAAAGTGATTGCCCTGCCCCACCAGCACCACCGCCCGCACGTCCCGGTCCAGCATGACGGGATCAAGGGCCGCTACCATCTCGGCCCGCATGTCCGGCGATAGGGCGTTGCGCTTGGCCGGGTCGTTCAGGGTCACTACGACAGTGCGTCCGTCCCGCTTCGTTTCAATCAGCATAGCTCAAAGCCCCGGCAACCAGAGGATGATTTGCGGGAACGCGATCAGTGCGGCGATTAGGAAAAAATCCATCACCACAAACCACGCGATACCCGAGAAAATCTTGTGGATTGGCACGAGGTCGCCCACGATCCCTTTCACGACAAAGACGTTCAGCCCTACAGGCGGCGTGATGAAGCCAATTTCAAGGAACTTGGCCATCAGGACGCCGAACCAGATCAGGTTGATGTCGCGCGCCTCCAGCACCGGTAGCAAGATGGGGATAGTCAGCAGCATGATGCCGATCGGGTCCAGCAGCATTCCCAGCAGGACCAAGATCACGCTGATGATCAAGATGACCTGAAGTTGGGAATACTCGGGGTTGCCGATCCAGTCCGCGATGATCTGCGTGGTCCCGGCCAGCGCAAAAAATCGCGTCAGCAGCTGCGCCCCGATGGCGATCAGAAAAATTGACGCAGTCGTGCGCAGGGTCTCTCCAATGGCTTCCTTGAGAACAGGCCATGACAGCGCCCGCTTGACCAGACCGATCAGGAATGCCAGTGCGGCACCCACGGACCCGGCCTCGGTCGGAGTGAAGACGCCGCTGAACAGCCCGCCGAAGACGCCGACTACCAGCACGATGACGGGCCAAGTGTCACCGAAGGCCGCAAACCGCTCGCCCCAGCTGACGTCCTCGTGCACGGGCGGCGCCAGCGACGGCTTTAGCCAGCAGCGCACGACGACCATGACTGAATATAGGACTGCGGTCAGGATGCCCGGGATCAACGCGCCGATAAACAGGTCCGCGATACTTTGTTCGACGAAGATGCCGTAGATGATCAGCAAGATCGAAGGCGGGATCATTGACCCGATGGTGCCCGCGGCGGCCACGGTGCCGGTGGCGAGTCCCTTGTCGTAACCAGCCTTCAACATTTCCGGCACGGCGATCCGGCCCATCGCGGCGGTGCATGCCAGCGACGACCCCGTCACGGCGGCGAACAGTGCCGACCCCTGGATCGAGGCCACGGACAACCCCCCCGGCAGCCAGGAGAGCCACAGCCGCGCCAGCCGGAACAGGCCCGTCGTCAGCCCGGCGTGATAGCACAGGTAGCCCATGAACAGGAACATTGGGATGCTCGACAGCGTCCAGTGGGCGGTGAAATCATAGGGAATCGACGACAGCATCCCGATCGCGGGCCGTTCGCCCATGATGATGAAGATGCCCCCCACCGAAACGCTAGCCAGCGCCACGCCGACGGGCACCCGTAGAAAGATCATCGACAGCAGAACGAAGATTCCGATGAAACCGACGGCTTCGCGTGACAGATCCATCATAGGTTGGTCCCTCCGACTGGGTCGGCGGGGCCACTCGGCATGTCATCAATATTGTCCAGATCGGCCCGCCCCAGCAGAAGCGCCGTCCGCCCGATCCGCACCACCACCAAGGCCAGCGCCAGTGCCGTGCCGACCGGCAGCAGGAACCGCGACGGCCAGATCGACACGGCATAGCTGCCCATTATGAACTCTCCGATATTATATTTCTTGACCGCGACGGCCCAGCTGCTGGTCGTCAGCAGATACAGCAGCACCGCAAACAGCAGGTAGCTGATAAGGTCGAGCAACCGCCGCGCGATCCTCGGCAGCAGGGCATAGATCAATTCGACATGAATGTTGCCGTTCATCCGCTCGACCGCCGCAAAGGGCAGGAACACGACTGCGACCATGTAATAGTTCGACACCATTTCCAGCGTCATTGGCACGGGGCGATTGAACACGAATTTGCCCACGACATCGACGGTCACATGGACCATCATCAGCATCAGCGCGATGCCAGCCACGATCATCAGGGCCGCACTCAGCCCGTCGATCAGGCGCAGCAGAACCCGGTCGATGCGACCCAGCGCCTCCGGTTTGCGGATATCCGTCATGTCCTACCCCTCCCAAGGCCCCCGGCGCGAAACAGTCTTCACGACTATTGCGAAATCTGCAAAAATGAAATTGAGTTTCGCAGATGAACCGACCTTACGGTCGCCCTTCCTGCGGGTCAATCGAGGAGATGATGATGACGGGTGGCGCACTTTCTGGCCTCAAGGTAATCGACTGCACGCGGGTGCTGGGCGGGCCGTTCTGCAGCCAGTGGCTGGGCGATCACGGCGCAGAGGTCATCAAGATCGAACCGCCCCAAGGCGACGAGACGCGCGGCTGGGGCCCGCCCTTCAAGGACGGCGCATCCAGCTACTTCATCGGCGTGAACCGCTCCAAGCGCGGCATCGCCCTCGACCTGCGTCAGCCCGAGGGACGCGAGGTCCTGCACCGTCTGCTGGCCGAGGCGGACATCCTGATCGAGAACTTCAAGACCGGCACGCTGGAAAAGTGGGGTATCGGCTACGACACCCTGTCAGCCCGCTACCCCCGCCTGATCCACGCCCGCCTATCCGGTTTCGGCGCCGACGGCCCCTTGGGCGGCCTGCCCGGCTACGACGCCATTGTGCAGGCACAGGCTGGCCTGATGAGCGTGAACGGTGCCCGCGGCGACGGCCCCCTGCGCATCGGCGTGCCGTTGGTGGACATAGCGACCGGCATGTCGCTGGCGTTCGGCATCATGGCCGCCGCGTTCGAGCGTCAGACCTCCGGCCGTGGCCAGTTCGTCGAGGCGAGCCTCTATGATGTCGCCTGCAGCCTGCTGTTTCCCCATTCCGCCAACTACTTCCTGTCGGGCACCGTCGCGGGCCGGTCCGGCAACCAACACGCCAACGTCGTCCCCTACGACATGTTCGACTGCGGCACGGACAGGATCTTCATCGGATGCGGCAACGATGGCCAGTGGCGCAAACTCTGTGCAATCCTGGGCGACCCCGATTTTGCGGCAGAGCCCGACTACTCCAGCAACGCCGACCGGCTGGCCAACATCGGCGCGATGCGCGCCCGGCTTGTGGCCTTGCTGGCTCCCCACGATGCCAATGCCATCACCCGCACCCTGATGGAGGCGGGCGTCCCCGCAGGCCGCGTGAACACAGTCGAGGATGTCTTCAAGGCGGCCCACACCCTGCACCGCGACATGCTGGTCGAGATCGGCGACTACAAGGGCGCCGGCAACCCGGTGAAACTGTCGCGGACCCCCGCTCAGTTCGACCGCACCCCGCCCCGGTTCGGTCAGGACACCCGCGCCGTCCTGTCCAATATCGGCTATACCTCAGCCCAGATCGACGCGATGCTCACCGCCGGTGCCGCCGTCGCTGCCGAACCTTGACCCATCCCTCGCTTTTCCCAAATTCATTACCACGGGAGGCGTCCCACAGGTTGCCACCAGCACAACCGGCGCGACCTGGCGCCATTGCTTACATTTGGACAGATAAACTCTCCCGCGGGAGGCGTCCCGCCATCTCAGCCCGCGCAGACAATCACCGCATCCAGCGCCGCGCCGCCGCTTTCGTGCAGAAGGAAGGGATTGATATCGCATGTCTCCAGATCAACCGCGTGAGCCGCGGCAAAGCGCGACAGACTGACCAGGGCCTGCGTCAGCGCGGTCCGGTCGCCACCAGGCCTGCCGCGCACGCCATCTAGGACCGCCTGACCCTTCAGCTCGCCGATCATGCGTGCCGCCTCGTCCAGATCGAACGGGGCCGCGCGGAAGGTCACGTCGCGCATGACCTCGGCAAAGATGCCGCCCAGCCCGCACATCACGACGGGACCGAAGACCGGATCGCGCTGGATGCCCAGAATCATCTCGACCCCTGCGGGAGCCATAGGGGCGACAAGCAGGCCGTCGATGGCCGCATCCGGGTGGGCTGCCGCCGCGCGCGACAGGATGCCTTCCGCCGCCGTGGCGACCGCTTCCGCGTCGGCCAGATCCAACGCAACGCCACCGATCTCGGTCTTGTGGGCGATCTGGGCCGACACGACCTTCAGCACCACCGGATAGCCCATGTCGTCCGCCGCCGCGACGGCCGCCGCGACATCGGGGGCCAGAACCTCGGACAGGACTGGCAGACCCGCGTCGGCCAGCACCGCCTTGGCGGCGTGTTCCGTCATCGCGCCTGACAGCACTGTCGTGGCGGGCGGCACCGAGGCGGCGAACCCGCCCCGCGCAAAAGCCGCGCCGAAATCCGACAGGGCCGCCAGCGCGGCGACGGCGCGGCTGGGATCCTCGTAAACGATGAAGCCTGCGGACTCGTAATCCGCCACGACGTCCGGCGGGGCGATGATCGACAGGGCGATCAGGGCATTCCCGTGCTTCTTCAGCGATCCCGCCAGCGCGTCGCGCAAGGGGCCGGACAGACTGGGCGAGCCGGCGAGCGAGGTAAAGAAGGCGACGATGCTGTCATAGCCGCCCTGCCCCAGCATCAGATCCATGTTCGTGCGGATCAGCGGCAGGTCGTTAAAGACCTGCGCGGTCACGTCCACCGGGTTGACCGGATTGGCAAAGGGAAGTGCCGCGCGCAAGGCGTCCTGTGCGGCCTGCGGCATCGGCGGCACCTCCATTCCGTGATCCGCCGCCGCATCGGCCATCAGCACACCGGCTCCGCCCGAGATCGTGACGATCCCCAGACGCCGTCCCACAGGATAGATTCTGGCCCGCGTGGCCACCGCGATGTCGATCAGATCATCGGTCGTGCGTGCGCGAAAGGCGCCGTGCTGGCGCAGGATCGCGTCAAAGACCGCATCCTCGCCTGCCAGAGACGCCGTGTGGGACGCCGCCGCCGCGGCCCCGATCTCGGACCGGCCGACCTTCATGATCGCGACGGGCTTGCGGTTCAGGCGCGCGGCCTCCAGCGCCTGCCGGAAGGCGGGGCCGTCGCGGACACCTTCGGCATAGGCCAGAATGCAGCCGGTCGCGTCATCGTGGGCCAGCGCGTAGATGCCTTCTGCGACCGAGATGTCGCTTTCGTTGCCAGTGGTTAGCATCCGCCCCACGCCCATGCCGCGGAGGCGGTTAAGGTATGCGATGTGGCTGCCGTAGGCACCCGACTGGCACACCACGCCGACATGGCCGCCGTCGGGCAGACCACGGTCCAGCGTGGCCGTAAATGTCGGAAAGAAACCGCCAGCCGCGTCGAACAGACCAAGGCAATTGGGTCCCAGAATACGCAGGCCCGCAGGGCGCGCGATCGCCAGAAGCCTTTCCTGCGCCGCCATGTCGCCGACCTCGGCAAAGCCCGAACTGAAGATCAGGCAGCAGCGGACGCCCTTGGCCGCGCAGTCGCGCACCGCCTGTTCCACGCGCGCCGCAGGCACCGCGATCAGGACGAAGTCGACCGGCCCGGGAATGTCGGCGATGCTGGCATAGGCGGGCAGCCCCTGCACCGTGTCGCGGGTCGGGTTGACCGGATAGATCGGCCCCGCAAACCGCTCGCGCGTATAGGCGAGCGGCCGCCCCCCGATCCGCGTCGGATCGTCAGAGGCGCCGAGGATTGCGAAACTTTCGGGCTGGAACACATCGCGGATGAAGCGCGGCGCATCAAAGCTCACAGCGTCGCCTCCGACCCCAGAATGGCCGTGACCTGACTGGACAGCACGCCGCCGTTGCCATGGGCCAGCGCCAGATCGACGCCGTCGAGTTGCAGGCCCGGTGCGGTGCCCCTGATCTGGTGCGCTGCCTCGATGATCGTGAAGATGCCCAGCATCCCCGGGTGGGTGCAGGACAGCCCGCCGCCGTAGGTGTTGACCGGCAGCGCGCCGCCCGGCGCGATCCGGCCACCTTCGACAAAGGCGCCGCCCTCGCCCTTGGCGCAGTAGCCGAGGTCTTCGAGGAACAGGATGATGTTGATCGTGAAAGCGTCGTAGAGTTGCAGCACGTCGATATCCGACGGCTGGACCCCCGCCATCGCAAAGGCCCGCTTGCCGCTTTTGCGCGCCGCGGTGACGGTGAAGTCGGGCATCTGACTGATCTGGCGATGCGTCGATTCCGCCGCAGCCCCAAGGACATAGACTGGTGTCTTCGCGTGATCCTTAGCGCGGTCCGCGCGTGTCAGCACGATCGCACCGCCGCCGTCGGTCACGAGGCAGCAGTCCAGCTTGCCCAGCGGATCGCTGACCATGCGGGATGCCAGCACGTCGTCGCGCGTGATCAGGTCGCGCATGAAGGCCTGCGGGTTGTGGCTGGCCCAGCCGCGTGCGGCAACGGCCACGTCCGCCAGCTGTTCGCGGGTCGTGCCGTATTCATACATGTGCCGCTGCGCCGCCATGGCGTAGCCCGACACCGGATAGCGCGGTTTGTAGGGCGCCTCATACGGTGGCAGTCGAGAGGCCGTGACCAGCTTGCCCGAGGCCGTGCGCTGGTTGCTGCCGTAGCAGACCAGCGCCACGTCGCAGAGGCCCGCGTCAAGGGCAGCCGTCGCACTCGCCAGATAGTTCACGAAGGACGATCCGCCGGTCAGTGTGCCGTCGACGTGGCGGGGCCGGATGCCGAGGTATTCCGCCGCCATCAGGACGGGCATCGAATCCTCCATCATGGCGCAGAACAGACCATCCACGTCCTTCAGCGCCAGCCCGGCGTCGGCCAGCGCCGCCTGGGCCGATTGCGCCATGATGTCCCAGCTGGTGTAGCCCGGCGCCTCGCCCAAACCGGCGACGCCAAGGCCTACTATGGCCGACTTGCCGCGCAATGCGTGATCCATGCTCATGCCTCCGATCTGCGGCACAGCACGGCGGGTGTGCCGTCGATGTCGCCGACGTAGGCGGTGACGGGCATGCCGATTTTGACCGATTGCGGGTCGCCGTCCACGCGGGTCATCATGCGCACGCCTTCAGCCAGTTCCACCATGGCGACGTTATAGTCACCGCCACGCTCCGGTCGCTGACGGACGGTGGTAAAGGTATAGACCTCGCCCGCGCCGCTGGCCGTAACCCACGTCAAGTCGGTGCCATGGCAGGCGGGGCACAGGACGCGGGGAAAGAAGATGTGCGTGTCGCACGCGGCACAGCGCTGAAGACGGATCTCTCCAACGGCAAGGCCCTCTTTAAAGTGGGTGTCGGGGGTCATGATTTCTCCTTGGGCCAGTGGGGGGCGCGCAGTTCACGTTTGAGGATTTTGCCGATCTCGCTGCGGGGCAGCGCTTCGGTCACGATGACGCGGCTGATCCGCTGGGTCTTGCCGAGGCGGGCGTTCGCGTTGGTGCGCAGCACCTCGGGGTCAGCCTTGTCGCGCAGAACGACGTAGGCGAGCGGCGTCTCGCCCCAGTCGGCACTTGGCACGGCGATCACCGCCGCTTCGGCCACAGCGGGATGCGATAGGAGTGCTGCTTCCAGATCGACGGCAAAGACGTTGAACCCGCCGGAATTGATCATGTCCTTGGTGCGGTCCATGACGTGTAGGAACCCGTCCGCATCGACACACCCCATGTCGCCAGAGCGCATCCAGTGCACGCCCGCCGCGTCGGTCCACAACGCCTTGCGCGTGAGGTGGGGCGCGTTGCAATAGCCGGTCATCATGGTGACGGAGCGGCCCACGATCTCTCCGACCTCGCCCCGCGGCAGGGGGGTGTCGTCGGGGCCAAGGGTCATCAGGTTGCCGCCGGCCACGACCTGTCCCACGGTATCCAGCCGGTCGGGATGGGCCGTCAGGTCAAGCAGGCAGCCGACGCCGCCTTCGGTCATGCCGTAGATGTTGACCATGCGCCCGGGAAATTGCGCCAGCAACTCTTGCCCCAGATCGGCGGTCAGCGGGGCACTGGTGGACAGCTTAGTAGTTAACGCGCCGAGGTCGGTGCGGTCGAAATCCGGGTGCGCCAGAAGCCGGCGCCACTGCACGGGCACGCACATGGCATGGGTGATGCGGTGTTTTTCCGCCAAGGCCAGCCAGTCACCCGCGTCGAACTTGGGCATCAGCACAGCGGTGCCGCCCGCCGCCAGCATCGGCAACAACGCCGCCAGCGTCGTGTTGGAATAGACCGGCGTAGAGACCAGCAGCCGCATGGCATGGTCGAAGCCAAAGCCCGCCATGCGCGCCCGCTGCCGCCCCCGAAAGCGGTGGTCGTGCATGATCCCCTTGGGCGCCCCGGTGGTGCCCGAACTGTAGATGATGTCGAACCCGTCGGTCGGCGCGATGGCCGGCAGCGGGCCGGGGTCCGTGTCGGCACAGTCCGTCAGCAGGCTGTCGAGCGGCAGCACCTGCACGTCGCCCCGCGCCGCCCGCCCCGCCGCATCGGCAAAAACCAGGCGCGCCTCGCAATTCGTCACCAACCCCGCCACGATCTGCGGCGTGGCCGAAATCATCATCGGCGCAAAAGTCCCACCTGCCGCCAGCGTGCCGAGGTAAAGCGCGAGGTGCTGCGGCGTCACGCCGCCAAGGCTGGCGACGACTGCGTTGGGACGCAGGCCGAGTCGGATCAAGTGACCCGCCACGCGGTCCATCGCCGCCACCAGATCGCCCCATGTCGTGACAGCGTCGCCTGCAACGATGGCGGGACGGTCAGCGCCATGCTGGCGCACGAGGCTAGGTAGATCGACGGGATCGGGGCCGGGCACGTCAACCGGCACGATTCCGGGCATGTCCATGTTCACGCCGATCCCTCCCAGATCTGTGAAACAAACGTTCGCATAGCGGAACCATGCCGCCCGCGCACCGGGGCGTCAAGCGGTCGCTCGCTTGACAGGCCGCCTTGGCCGGCCTTAGCTGTTCGCACAGCGGAATGATATTTCGCAAATCAGGAGGGATTCATGGCGAACGTCGTGACATTGGAAAAGGTCGGCAACACGGGGCTGATTGCCTTTGACAATCCGCCCGTCAACGCAGCCTCTCATGCCTTGCGGCAAGCGTTTCAGGATTGTCTGGACCGCGCCGCGGCCGATCCCGACATCGACGTGATTGCCCTCTATGGCAAAGGCCGCAGCTTTGTCGCAGGGGCCGACATCCGCGAATTCGGCAAGACGCCGCAGGACCCGATCCTGCCGCCGATCATCAACCGGATGGAAGAGATTGCGACGCCGGTGATCGCGATCCTTCACGGTGTGGCACTGGGTGGCGGTCTGGAAATCGCCCTTGGCGCGCAGGCCCGCGTCGGCGTCGGCCGCGTCCGTGTCGGTCTGCCAGAGGTGACGCTGGGCATCCTTCCCGGCGCCGGCGGCACCCAACGCGCGCCACGCCTGACCGGCGTGACCGCCGCAATCGAGATGATTACTACCGGTCGCCACATTCACGGATCCGAGGCGCTGGAGATGGGGCTGCTGGACCGGCTGACCGACGGCGAACCGCGCGACGTGGCACTTGAGATGGCGGAGGAGGTCCGCGCGGGCACCCTGCCCGTCCGCACCGTGGGCCAGATCGCCGTGACCGTCGATGCGCAGCAGATCGCCGCAGCCAAGGCCGCCGTGCAGGCGCAGTCACCGCAACTCTATTCTCCGCTGAAATGTGTGGAGGCGATCGCCGCCTGTGATCGCCCGATCCTCGAAGGCATGGACATCGAACGCGCGCTGTTTCGCGAATGCCTCGACTCCCCGCAACGGGCGGGGTTGATCCATGCGTTCTTTGCCGAACGGGCCGTGGCCAAGATTCCGGAACGCGACGCTACAGCGCGCAGCGTGGCCAGCGTCGGGATCATCGGCGGCGGCACCATGGGCAGCGGCATTGCAACGGCCTGCCTGATGGCGGGCCTGCGGGTGCGGCTGAACGAACGGGATGCAGACGCGCTGGCGCGGGGGCGGCAGACAATCCTGTCGAACCTCGACGGTGCGGTGAAGCGCGGCAAGATGAAGGCGGACGGGCGGACGAATGCGGAACATCGCCTTGCCGCCTCGACCGTGCTGAGGGATTTCGACGACGTCGATCTGGTGATCGAGGCGGCCTTCGAGGACATGGGCGTGAAGATCGACCTGTTCACCCAGCTTGATGCGATCTGCAAGCCGGGGGCCGTGCTGGCGACGAACACGTCCTATCTGGACATCGACCGGATCGCCGCTGCGACGGCGCGGCCACAGGATGTCATCGGGCTGCACTTCTTTTCCCCTGCACACATCATGAAACTGCTGGAGGTGGTGGTCGCGGACAAGACCGCACCCGAGGTCGTGGCAACTGGATTTGCCTTGGCGACCAAGCTGAAGAAGGTGGCCGTACGGGCGGGGGTCTGCGACGGATTCATCGGAAACCGCATCCTGACGCATTACCGCAAGGCCGCCGATTATCTGGTGCTTGACGGCGCCAGCCCGGACCAGATCGACGACGCGCTAGAAGAGTTCGGCTGGGCGATGGGGCCGTTCCGAGCCAATGACCTGTCCGGCCTCGATATCGGGTACGCGACCCGCAAGCGCCGCGCGCCCGACCGCCCTGCCGCCGAGCGTTACAGCGAAGTCCCTGATCGCATCGCAGAGGCCGGCTGGCTGGGACGCAAGACCGGCATGGGCTATTACGATCACAGCCAAAAACCTGCCCCCGCCAATCCGGGCGTGGCGGCCATCATCGACACGGTCCGCGCCGATCACGGCATCACGCCGCGCGCCTTACCGGACGTCGAGATCGTCGACCGCTACATGACGGCGATGATCGTCGAGGCCAGCCGCGTGATCGAAGAAGGCATCGCCCAGCGGCCCATCGACATCGATGCGACGTTTCTGTTCGGCTACGGTTTTCCGCGCTGGCGGGGCGGGCCGATGCACTATGCCGACACCATCGGCGCGGCCACGCTGGTCGCGCGCATCGCAACCTACACGCGGGACGATCCACACTACTGGCAGGTGCCGCCGCTGCTGCAGCGGATGGCTGACGACGGCACCACCTTTGCCGACCTGAACGCCGAGGCCTGACATGGACCTGCGCTTTACCCCCGCAGAAGAGGCGTTCCGCGCCGAGGTCCGCAGCTTCATGGCCAGCGATCTGTCACAGGACACCGCCGCCAAGGTCCGCGAAGGACGAACCCTGATCAAGCAGGATATGGAAGGCTATCACGCCGCCCTGAACGCCCGCGGCTGGCTGGCCCCCAGCTGGCCTGCGGAGTACGGCGGCACGGGCTGGACGCCGGTGCAGAAACATATTTTCGATGAGGAGGCCGGCCGCGCGGCCGCGCCGCGCCTTGTGCCCTTCGGCATCGCAATGCTGGCGCCGGTCCTGTTCAAGTTTGGCACCCAGGCGCAACGCGACCATTACCTGCCCCGCGTCCTCGATGGCACTGACTGGTGGTGCCAGGGCTATTCCGAACCGGGGGCCGGGTCGGACCTTGCGGGACTGAAGACGAAGGCGGTGCGCGACGGTGACGACTATATCGTCAACGGCCAGAAGACCTGGACGACACTTGGCCAGCATGCCGACTGGATCTTCTGCCTTGTGCGGACCAAGCCCGATGGCAAGCCGCAGGAAGGCATCAGCTTTCTGCTGATCGACATGAAGACACCGGGGGTCGAGGTGCGTCCGATCCGCCTGATCGAGGGCGGATACGAGGTCAACGAGGTCTTTCTGACCGACGTGCGCGTGCCGGTCACAAATCTTGTGGGTGAAGAAAATCAGGGATGGACCATCGCCAAATACCTGCTGACGCACGAGCGCAACAACATCGCGGGCGTCGGCTTTTCGACGCAGGCGTTCGAGTGCCTACTGGCCTATGCCCGCACGCCGCGCCGGTCGGGGCGGCGTCTGATCGACGATCCGCTGTTCGCAGCACGTCTAGCCCGGATCGAGGTCGAACTGGAAGCGATGAAGATCACCAACCTGCGGCTGGTCGTGGCCGGTCAGACCGCCGGCGCGCCGGGCGTCGAAAGCTCTATCCTCAAGATCAAGGGGGTCGAGGTACGTCAGGCGCTAAATGACCTGTCACGACGCGCGCTGGGGCCTGCAGCAGCACCGTTCCCGTCAGAGGATCTGGCTGGCAACGCGGCCCTTGTCCCTGCCGATCAGGCCGGGAACGCGGCGGAATACTTCAACAACCGCAAGATGTCGATCTACGGCGGGTCCAACGAAATCCAGAAGAACATTTTGGCCAAGGAGATGCTGGGGCTTTGACATGAACTTTGACCAGACCGACGACCGCCGCATGCTGTCGGACAGCCTGTCACGCCTGCTGACCGATACCTGCGACCCAAGAACCCGCAATGCCGCCGCCTACACCGCCCCCTTTCACAGCCCGGACCTCTGGACGAAACTCGTGGATCTGGGCACTCTCTATGCCCTTGCCGATCCCGCACAAGGCGGCTTTGGCGGCGCGGGGTTCGACATCGCGACTGTGTTCGAGGCGCTGGGATCCGCCCTGTGCCCGGAACCGGTGTTGCCTGCGCTGATGGCAGCGCGTCTACTGACCCCCGCGGGTGCCGATCTGGAACCGCTGCTGTCAGGTGCCGTGACCTATGCTATGGCAGTGGGGGAACGCGACGGCTGGGACCTGGCCGAGATCGAGACCACCGCGCGGAACGGCACGCTGACCGGGCGCAAAAGCGTCGTCTATGGCGGTCACGTGGCTGAAACGATCCTTGTTGTGGCCCGTAATGGCGAAGCGCTTTCGCTTTACGAGGTTGCCGCTGCGGATGCACACATCATGCCTTACGCCATGATCGACGGCGGCGGTGCGGCCGAGGTCATACTTGACGCTGCCCCTGCCAGGTTGCTGATCGCCGATGCGGCAGAGGCGGTGCAGGACGCGCTGGACGCCGGTGCTCTGGCGCTTTCGGCCGAGGCGCTGGGGGCAATGGACGCGACGCTGGCGATGCTCCTCGACTACCTCAAGCAGCGACACCAGTTCGGACGGCCCATTGGAAGCAATCAGGCGCTGCAGCACCGGGCGGTCGAGTTGGTGACCGAGATCGCGCAGGCGCGGTCCATCGTGATCCTGGCCGCCAGCCGGATGGGGACGGAACTGCAGTCTCGCACCGTTTCCATGTGCAAACACCTGTGCGGGCGTGTGGCTCAGCGCGTGGCCGAGGAGGCGATCCAGATGCACGGCGGCATCGCCATGACGTGGGAGGCGCCGGTGTCTCACTACGCCAAGCGGTTGGTGATGATCGATGCGCAACTGGGCGACACCGACCATCACATCAAGCGCGTCATGGCCGCCCTTCAGGCGGTCTGACCCTTGCGATAGCGGAACGTGCCGCTGCCGGTTGCGACCAGCACATCGGTCTCATCGGTGACAGTGCCCTCGGCGAAATAGGTGGACTTGCCGCCGCCGGTGCGCCGCCCATCACCGATCAAAGTTTGCCCGGAGGGGCGCGACAGGAAGTTCGTGGTCAGCGACAGTGTCATGACCATCTGTTTGTGCGCCGCGTCGCCGGTGAATGACCCGGCGTAGCCCAGGACGGTATCCAGCAGCACCGCGTAAAGTCCGCCGTGCGGAATACCGTACCGGTTCATCAACTCGGACCGCAGGGGCAGTTCGAACCGGGCATAGCCTTCGGACCAGTCGACCATGTGAAAGCCGATCAGGCGTTGCATGGGATAGGGATCCTCGATCAGATCCGGGCGTTTTGTGTCTGACATCGGTCAAACCCTCTTTGGAAAATCCGACAGGCCTCGGGCAGCGGCGACCAGATTGGGGCCGTAAACCTCGCGAAGCTCTGCCTCGCTGGCCAGAAAGGTCGGCGCGCCGATGTTCATAGCATACAGGCGGTCGCCGTTCAGCGACCAGATCGGCACGGCGATCCCGTTGATCTGCTCACGCCAAGCACCAAAGGACGTGACGAATCCCTGTACCTTGTATTCCGCGCAGGCGGCCTTCAGCCCGGCGCGGATCGCGGGCATGTCCTCGCGCCCCTCGGCGGCCGCGTCCCGCAGCAGGCGGTCGTGTTCGGCTTCTGTCATGGCAACGAGGGCGGCGCGCCCGATGGCAGAGCGGAACAGCGGCAGGCGCGCGCCCACGGTCATCGATAGGGCGATGTTCTGCGTCGTGCGCTGTACGGCCGTATAGACCATCGTCAGCCGGTGGCGTTCACCGAAGGCGACATTCACGTTCTGGTTCGGCCCGCCCTGGGCCAGTTCTCGCATTACCTCGCGGGCACGGTCCGCCATGTCGACGCCCGCCAGCACTCCGTAACCAAGCTGCAGCACTCCTGCGCCAAGACGATAGAATCCGGTGCTATCCGAATGCACCAGATAGCCCAGCTGGCACAGGGTATAGGTCAGGCGGGTCACCGTCGGCTTTGGCAGCCCCGTGCGCTGCGCGATGTCGGTGTTCGACAGGCTTTGCTCATGCGGACGAAAACAGCGCAGCACGTCGAGGCCACGGGATAAGGCCATGACGAAATTGCGGTCGGCATCGTCTTCGACGGTGGTCATGATCGTCCTTTCGCGCCCGATGCGGGGCAGTAAGCCATTCAGGCGCCGTTCAGATAGCGGCGATTCAGCCAGTGCGCGACCAGCGCCGGCTTGTCCTGCCCCCTGATCTCGACCGTGACGTCCCAGGCGACGGTCACTTCGCCGGGCTGCCGTTCGTCCAGCAATGCCAGCGTGAACCGCCCCCGCAGGTCGCTGTCCACCGGCACCGGAGAGAGAAAACGCAGACGGTCGAAGCCGTAGTTCACGCTCATCCGCAGACCGGCAAGCTGCGGCTGGGCTTCCAGCGCCATGGTGCTAAGCAGCGAGACGGTCAGAAAGCCGTGGGCGATGGTGCCGCCGAAGTGCGAGGCGGCCGCGCGGGCCGAATCCACGTGGATGAATTGGTCGTCGCCGCTGACCCGCGCGAAAGCGTCGATCAGCACCTGGTCAATCCGGTGCCACGCGGACACGCCGACCTCCGTGCCGACCAGCGCCGCCATTTCCGCAAGTGTCACGTCGTGTCGTTGCATGGCCGCTCCTGCTTCGCTGTGCAGAATACGGTTTCGCAAATGATGTGCAACCGTAGGAAAGACAACACACCTAATATGAGTTCAGTAGACGGGGATCAATTGACACCGTAGGTTATGCATCCTGATGGCTTTGTCATGTTGTTCACCCGCGGCCTGATTAAGAACTTCGCGGTCTTCATGCGGTGATTTCTTCAGTATAATCGCTCCAGCGGCTGAACGCGTCAGCCCGGGCCTGGTGGTAGGATGCTGCGGAAAGTCGATGGCGCTTTGGGCGGAAGATGGTGGTGTCCTGATCGTCGACAGATAGAAGCCGCAGCGCCAAACGTGAGATGGCTCCCGGCCTTGATCATTGGTCCCAAGAGGGATTCAATAACCGAGCAGAGTACAGCCATTTACCTATCGTAATTCCTTCTCCGTACCAGGCCGCCGTCGTTCCGCTCTCACCATCGGCTCGACGAATTCGAGGCGTGGAAATCCGCAGCAAATGCCGCTTGATCAACGATCGGCATGGCCAACTTGAAAAGTCGGCGAGCTAACGTGACAACACCGGCGGACGACCCCCTCAGGGTCCGTTCGCCGCAACCGCAAAACGGTCGGAAACATCTCAATCTAGTGTGGGTGGGTCACCTTGACGGGTTCCATTTGGCGCTGTCGTTTAAAAACCGTTCGTATCGCTGCGTAGTGATCTGCATTTCCTGAAACACCCTGACGCGCTCGGCATCGAGGCAGGCGGTGTAGAGGGACGCATCCCGAAAATACTGGTCGAACTCGTCTTTGAATTCCTCGCGGAAGTCGTGCGCCAGCTCAGCCGTTGTCGGCGCTGGCGCGATCGGTGGATCACACCATTCAGCGAAGGCGGTTCCGGGGCTTACCACGGCCAGCAAGGCAAGGATTGAAAGCTTTTTCATCGGTCGATGGTCCCTGCCCTCACCGCCTGACCGTGAACTGCAAGCTGGGCCGCAAAGCGCGGGGTGTCGTACGTGGATTGGATCGCAGCCACGCGCTGTTCATAGGCATCGGTGCCTATGGCACGGCGCAAGTCGCTTTCGTGGTAAGCCCGGTTGGCGAAAGGTGCTGGCCTCGCCATAAGCTGAACCGGATCGGTGCAGGCGGCGGGTGGTGCCGCTGGTGCCGGTGCTTTTGGCCTGTGCTGGAACGTGGGCTTGGCCTTGCGGACAAAGGCCACAAGCCACGACAGGGGCGCTATGGCTCGGTCGTGTCGGGCGTTGAGCATGTGAAACCCTTTCCAAAGAAACTGCGTGTCCATGCCTGCGGCCTCGGTGCCTTTCTTGGCATCTTCGATGATCGCCGCGAACGGCGTGTGATAGACTGACCCTGCCCCGTCTAAAATCTGAATGGTTGAGGTCGTATCATTATTACTTTTTGTTCCTGTATATAGTGAAGGCGGCGGTGGACTGCCGGTTACTCGTTTTTCATGGGAAATTTCAGCGGTTTCAGCTGGTGCCAGATCCTCGTCAGGGACGGCATTTGCGTTCGCGTCATAGACCTTGGAAAATGTGAAAAGGTGCCGGTCGTGATGCCGGCGTTCGATGGTCAGACCGAACAGTTGCGCCAGCTCGTCGAGGGCGGAACGGATGGTGCGGTCGCTGATTCCGGTGATGGTCTGCAACTCCTTCATGGTGAAGGCGGCGTAGCCAAGCGGTGCGCCCCGGTGCTTGCCGTCATAACTGATATAGCCTGCCAGCGTATTTGCGATGCGTAGTGCTGCCCCTGTCATGGGGGGTCCGCGCAAACAGGCGCATGAAATCCCCGCTTTTGGGGGTGCTCGATGTGGTCACTGGTCTTGTCCTCGCTCGGTGAAGCGAAGCGGTAATCGAGCAAGTTTCTCCCGTTCGCACAGGTGCGTTTTTTGTTGCTCGTCAGGTTGGGAGGGGATAGAAAAGGGCCATGTGAAGTTTGGTCGATCAAGGGACGCCAATCCCTCGGCTTTAAAATCCCCCCCGCAGGTTTCCGCCTCGCGGGGGTTTCTATTTCTTTGCGTTCGTTTTGCTGTTGGGTCGTGATCCCCTTTTCGGAAGGGTGACTGGCAAACTCTGTGACGATGCTTGCCGCGTTTTCTGACAGTAGCGGGGTGCCGCGAACTCGCTTTAGTAGTTCACCTGCTCATGGCCGTAATTTCCGCTATAGTCCTTCCACTCGACAAAGATTGAGCGGTCGTAAACGGACGGACAAGAGCTGCCATAACCTTCCGTTCCAAAGTGGGCCGCAGGCAGGTCCGACAGGCTGGCATTTCGCCACTGGTAAACGCCTTGGCTGCCATAGCTGCCGATGCGAACCTTTGACGACCGTGCGCAGTCGCGGTCTTTCCCCATTTCACGCTGACGGGCGTAAACGTCGAAGACGCGGATTGAGCGCACGAAGTCGTAGATCGGATCGGATATATCCACATCTGTCCCCTGCCCTGCGACCAGTTGAAGGATCGAGGCTGCATCCGGCCGATATTCTGGATCGCGGAATATGGCGGGGATGGGTGCAACGGCGGCCTCCTGACTGCCGGTCGGAATGGACTGCATGGGAAACTGGGCGTCAGGAAAGGCGGCTTCATAGAGTCGCTGCATGGGTCTGTGGGGTTCGCCTTCGTAAGAGGCCCCCATCGGACAGCGCCAGATTTGAAGCGGCGGTTCAATCGGCCAAGGGGTCACGCGCCGGATGAACGTCGCGTAGGCCAGAGTGCATTCCGCAGATTTGGGCCAGCCGCCGGCCAGGCATAACAGCATTGCGCAATCCACGTTGAACGCCGCGGTCGCTTCTCGGGGTGCGTTGAAGATCGCGGCGGCTGCAACAGCGGCGGTGAGTGTTGTTGATCTTAGAAGGGTCAGCATCAAGGACCTCCCGAAACGCATACTTATAAGTTTGTGACGTTTCTATAAAACGATTACGGGAGGTTCGTAAAGCGGTTTGACGGCTGCGATTGGCGGAAGGATGCCCGACCGTCCCGCCTGAACATCTTCATATTTGCACAGCGCCGGGACGTAGGTGCGGCTCTCGTGTTCGAGATTCAGTCGTAGATCACGTCTTTGCACGGCTTGTCCTTCCACATGGGCGTGATCTGACCCGTATTCCATTCGTAGAGCCAGCCTACAATTTTGAGGGTCTTCCGATCTAAAATGCGCTTGATCGCGTGGGCATGTCTCAGCCTCATAGTGATCTTTTCAGATTTTCCGCCAGACAACTCATGGTTGCGGTCGTATTTTGCCATTATGGTGCCCTCTCATGTTCCGCAGCGTGATTTCTACCGGTGGAGGTGAAAAAGACATGCGCACTCGCCAAAAGCTAGTGACACGGCGACACGAACGACATGAAGTGAAACGTTCGGCGACACGATGCGACATAACTCACCTTAAGACGCTGAAGTTAATTGAAATAATAAAATGATCTTGTGAAAGAAATCTTGACCTTCGGGGGATGAAGCCGCGAACTATGTCGTGGTATAGAGCACCTTCACATCGACATGAAACGACACATCAGACCGGAAAGTGTTGATGGTAAACGGAAAACACTACATCGAGCCACCGACCAACGATCATGATTTCAGATCGCTCATTCAGGCAGCGATCGCCGCTGGTGTTGGCCGGGATTGTTCGGCGAATGGCGAACCAGCTGAGCCCTGGACGGCAGAAACGCTCACGGCGGCTATCAACCAGGCTGAATCGGGTCGAAGTCTGATTGACCTGCGAACCGTGCAGAGGTGGCTCGCTCCACAGGGTCGTGGGGGCATAAGCGTTCCCAACTTACACCGCTTGGCAAAAGTCTTTGGATGCAGCGATCTCCGCAGAACAAGCGCGTGGCAAGTGGCTTTGATGCGGGCGCGCGAGCGGACAAAAGCCGAGCCGCGCAACGGTGCAGATGATAGCTCCCCCGCTGATCCAACTTATGATGTAGCCCCGCCCCTAGCAGGCGATGTGCCAATCCGAACCCCTGGTCTGGCAAGATCATGGGAGGCTTGGTTCAGTCGCGATGACACGCTCAAGCTATCAATTTTGATCTGGGCGGCCTACGCGGTAAACGGGCTAGTGAACGGAATCTTGGGTCTGCTGTCGGTCAGCTACAGCGTGACACCCGATCTTTCCAAAGAGGTCGGATTTCTTTGGGCACCAACTTGGACCATCTTGCCCGCACTGATCCTGCCGCTGTTCATCATGCGAGTGAGCTTTAGTCTTTCGCACTGGCGGTCTTATGGGCGCTGTCGTCTTTTGGATGGATCGTCATGCGATGATCGCACAGAAGAAGATTCTTCGTTGTGGGACGCTCGAATAGACAGGACCGCCTTCCCTTTCTGGATGATCCTCGTGCTGTGTCTTGGTGGCGTTTTTCTTGCCCAATGGGTCGGGATATGTCTTCGGCTCTACGCAGAAGGTGAGGCCGGGATATACCAGATTGACAGAAACCTTTTGACGCTCATTCGGCCGGAATTCATTGGTCAGGGTGCGTCGGCTCTCGTTTCGATGTTTGGTTATCTCTACTCTGCTCTCTACGTGTTCATATTTCTGACGGCGCTCATGTTCCTTTTTATCATGGCCGGGGATTATGAATGGCTGGCCCGCAACATCAATGACGGTGAAATCGAGCAAGGGGTTGCGATCAGAGAGGGGTCAAGGATTGCACTTTCAGCCTTTGATGCAGCGCTTTTGATTGGCTGGGCCGCGATTGTGATCAAACTTCAGGCGGCTTATCTATCATCGGATGCGCCAGATATCGCGCTTTGGATTTTCCACGATCTAATCGGCGTCCTGCGGTTGTCGGCGGACGTCAACGGAACCCTGCCCAATACGTCTGTCTCACATTTTACGACATTTCTGATGATTGCGGTCGCCAATTTTGCGCTTTTTGTATGCGCTTTACGGGTCAGCAGGGGGCAAATGGCGCTTCGCCAACGCGCCCAAGACGGTAACGTATCAGCGCGTCCCCGGTTCGGATACGTCCCGTGGAAGACGTTCGCCATTGTTCAGGTTTTTCTTGTTTGCACCCTTCTATCTATAGGGCAGGTCCAGGGCTTTTCGCTTGCGCTTGTCTGCTCTCTGGTGCTTTCGGTCTGGTGCCTGACAAGACGCCGCACTCGCTCTGGGAAGAAATATTATGGAACAAGCCCCGTTTTTCACGGAAATCGCTGAAGGTCCGGAGGGCGGTCAAGCCTTTTGGGCGCGTGCTGAAGACGGGGTGAGGTTACGGCTTGCTCACTGGCCGGTTTCAAGCACAGCCCTGCGCGGCGAAGGGACTGTGTTCATCGCGCCAGGGCGTTCCGGCTACATCGAACGGTATGGTCATTTGGCCAAGCGGCTGGAAGAGGCAGGATTCGGCACGTTCGTAATTGATTGGCGCGGTCACGGGTTGTCAGACAGGCTGACCGAAGATCCGAATATCTGCCACGTCGAGCGATTCACCGACTACCAGCACGATCTTGATGCCATGATTCAAGCAGCCCGCGATCTTGACCTGCCGCGGCCCTGGACGCTGATCGGCAATTCGATGGGCGCGGCAATCGCGCTGCGCGGTCTGGTCCGGGGAGTCGAACTGACCGCTTGCGCCTTCGTTGGGCCAATGTGGGGGATCACCCTGCTGCCGCCAGTCCGTTCGATCGCGGGTTTGCTGTCAAAATTCGCGCGGCTTACCGGGTTCGGAGAGCGGTTTGCACCGGGACAAGACGGGCAACCCTATGTCACAAAGGCCCCCTTCGAAGAGAACACGATGACGGGGAATGCGGAAGAATACACTTACTGGCAGTCGCAGGCGAAGGCCCATCCGGAACTGATGATCGGAGGCGTGAGCTTCGGCTGGCTCAACGAGTCTTTGAAAGAGTGTCGCGCGCTCGCTTCGATGCCTTCACCAGCGATTCCCTGTCTCGCTTTCTGCGGAGAGGATGATGGGGATGTGGATAAAGAAGCGATCCGCACCCGCATGGCGGACTGGCCGAACGGCAACTATGTCTTAGTCCCAGAAGGTCGCCACGATCTCTTATCCGAGAAGCCGGTGATCCGTGAGGCGGTGATAGAACAGATTCTCAATCTCATGGGTAACTATAACCCGTGAAAGCTTTGATTCGCGAGTTTTGCACCTTATGGATAGTTTTGAAGACGAACCAAACTCGATTGGCATAATCATATATTTCTGCGGGATTTATAGGTTGTGCGCATATTTATAAGTATGTAGGTTGAAGGTGCCCAGGTAGGGTGCCTGATCCTTCAGACAGAGGGACCACAGGCGTGGACGTAGATTTACAAAAAGAAGCGCCAAATGTGGTCATGGAACCAGAGTTTCGACAGCTGCTTCAGATGGGGTATCAAGCTCAGGTCCTTTGCGTGGGAGATGCCTACTACAAAGCAGCTGTCTGGTATGGCGAGTGGACAGTCCGCGTCGTCAGCGATGATGGACGCGTCGCAAAGACACTGGTCGTATTTCCGCGCCGAGCGGGCGAAGTTCAAGAAATCAAGATCAAAGTCTTCCGGACGATCAACGGGTGCGCATCGTTTATGCACCGGATGGGTTTCGCAGACTTCACCGTCCCATTTTTCGAGGGCGGGCAGTCGAACCATACCCTGCCCAGTGGATCTGAGGACACCAGCGACAAATAGCTTCCGGCATCACGGCCTGATTGCATGTGTCCTATTGTCATTCACCAGCCCCGCGCTGGCAGATAATGCTTGGGGCGGCATCGGTGGGGGCTGGAAAACCATCGGCGGCGACCCAGAGCCGCAGCCTACAATCTCAACATCGAGCGCCCCGACTTCGGTCATTGGGGCATCGCCAGAGGGGCAAGTCCTGCCTGCGGCGTTGGCCGCTGTGCCTATGCCGGTTGGCACGAACCGCGCCTTGGCGCGGGCAGTCGCATCGCGCTACGCCTCGCATCCAATCGTGAAAGCGGCTGGGATCGACCCGCGCGAGTTCATCATTTTCTTTGACGTGATGATCCAGACGGAAAGCGGCTTTAACGACCGCGCCCGTAGTCCCGTCGGTGCAATCGGTCTGGCGCAGCTCATGCCGGGAACCGCCCGAATGCTGGGTGTCGATCCGAATGACAAAGCGCAGAACCTTGACGGTGGTGCGCGGTATCTGATCGCCCAGATCGCAGAATTTGGAACGCTCTCGCTTGCCGTGGCGGCCTACAACGCAGGCCCCGGCGCGGTGCGGACCTACAAAGGCGTCCCCCCTTACCG